>NZ_KQ976354.1:8298038-8598038 GCF_000346485.2 Scytonema hofmannii PCC 7110 | reverse complement strand
CCGCCCCAGCAAAAATCGCAGGCACAATTGGGATGCCAAACAAAGCCATCAAACCTGCTGTACCAGCAGCGAAGGGTAAAACTACCCCTACGAATGCAACTACAGCGGCTTGTATCCCAACCGCCATCAAATCTTTGATGTTCGACTCCAAGCCAATTTCAAACAGAAGAACAATAACACCCAATTCTGATAATATGGTCAGAACTTCAGACTGTGCTGCAAACACAGCATCAACTGCATCCGGATTCAGACCCGCCGTAGTTTGCAGGAAGCTCATAATGAGAGAGCCAGAACCAGTTGCTCCCCCTTCAGGAAACACCAAAAGATGTAGCCCTGAAACACCAACGACTACACCAGCCACAAGTTCACCCAGAACAGGGGGTAAACCGATACGGTTGGATAACTCTCCACCAACTTTACTAGCAAGATAGATAACAACTAAACTCAGCAGCACTGCTGCTAGAACCATTGAACTATCTGCTGCTTCTGTTGCGGTTGCTAACAGAGGTAATCGGAATGAGAAGGTTGTTAAGCTTAACTGCATTGGTTACCAAAAAAAAACCTTCTCTTTAATGTACAAGTTTGTTGAGAGCAAGTATCATTCATTGGTTACGAAAAGAACTGAATTAACCGACCGTCGCTGCTGCTAATTGTAGAAGGCGTTGCCAGTAAAACTCTGATACAGGCACTACAGATAGTCGAGGAAGCCGCAACAAATCAAAGTTTTCAAAGTTGCTATCTTGTTTTATTCGAGATAATGTCACTGGCTGCTTGACTTTTTGCACTGCTTTTAACCGCACAACCACTCGTTTGGCATCATCTAATTTTGGATCGGGGTAGGGTAAGCTCACAACTTCTGCGATACCCACAACCTGTCGCTCTTTGCCTGTATGGTAGATCAATGCTAAGTCGCCAATCTCCATTGTACGTAGATGCTTGAGAGCTAAAGCGTTGCTCACTCCATCCCAAACTCCCTCGCCATCTTTTTCTAGATTGCTATAAGAGTATTCTTCTGGTTCAGTTTTCAGCAACCAGTACACCATTGTTCAGTTTCCAAAAACGTAACTACACCACTTTTTAATTTTATTGGTGCCAAATTAACAGCATATCCTACTACAAGATGCCCAACTTCTTAAAGAAGTCGGGGATCTGGACTTTAATCTCTTATTGAGGAGTGAACAATGAATATCGTTACACTTGGTTCTCGATTCAATTCAAGGAACCTCTGGAAAACTGTACCCATAGCTTTGCTGTTATACGTCAGTTTTGCCCAACCTACTTTGGCACAAGAAAAGCAAAGAATGCTGCGAACTTTGACTGTAAGTGGGCGCGGTACACAAGAAATTCCCACAACTCTATCTCAAATCACTTTAGGAGTTGAGGTTCAGGGGAAAACAGCACAAGAAGTTCAGAAAGAAGCAGCTCGCAGATCGTCAGAGGTGGTAGAACTTTTGAAAAGTCGAAAAGTAGAGAAATTGCAAACCACTGGCATTAGTCTTAGCCCAGTTTATAGCTACAATAATAACGTGCAGCGTCTAACTGGGTATACGGCTACTAACACTGTGAGGTTTCGTTTGCCGACAGAAGGTGCTGGCACTTTATTAGATGAAGCTGTCAAAGCAGGAGCGACGCAAATTAGTAGCATCAGTTTTATCGCCAGTGACGACGCGATCGCGATCGCCAAACAACAAGCCCTCAAAGAAGCAACCCAAGATGCACAGCAGCAAGCGAGTGCAGTTTTGGGTACATTAGGATTCCAAGCCAAAGAAGTTGTTAGTATTGAAATAGATGGGGCAAATGCACCAACGCCACCACCAATATCGATGATGGGGGCGCTAAAGGTACGAGAGTCAGCTTCACAAGATGCTTCCACTCCTGTCGTTGGCTCAGAGCAACAAGTGGAAGCTACGGTAACACTGCAAATTAGTTATTAGTTAGTGGTTAGTGGTTAGTGGTTAGTGGTTGATGGTAGAACAACTAATCAGTGAACAGTGACCAGTGACCAGTGGCAACTAACAACTAACAACTAACAACTAACAACTAACAACTAACAACTAACAACTAACCCAATTAAAAATTCTCCGAATTGCTATCGATCCCGTCAGTTTCTATATCTTTCTTGGAACCGAGTAACTCTAGCCTGTCCACACGGATAATTGGTGAAGTTCGTTTGTTACCGTTTTGGTCAACCCAAGAATCGAGCTTGAGAGCACCTTTGACGGCAATTAAACTGCCCTTTTTCACGTAATCGGTTGCAACTCGTGCTTCGTTTCCCCAGAGTTCTAAGTTAAACCAATCTGGTTCATCACTTCTACTGGTGGGACGTCTGACGGCTAGAGAAAACTGACACTTCATTTTTCCTGTCTCGAAACAAGTAAGTTTGGGGTCCATACCAGCGCGACCCACTAAAGTGACAACATTAACGCTCATGAGAGTTTCCTTTCAGTACTTATGTACTTGTTGATTTTGAATTCTATAATAGCGAATTGCAGCGCTAAAAAAGTATTGTCAAATAAATAACAATTATAATTACTGAGAGAACTGATAAAAAATATTCAGTGCAAACTACAAAAGCATACGGATACACATATGAAGCTAAAGAATATAAAACAGTAGAAGCTTGGGGCTGGTTGAAGAATAAAAAAAATATATGAAAAGATATTCTGCTTTACTAGACTCAGGACAAAAAACGTAATAGAATCCAGCACGATTCTCTCTTACGGTTGTAGTAAAAAGTATTGGAATTAGGGGGCGTAGAAACGCGTGGGTCTTTTTAGTAGATTTTCCTTATCGCGGGATATGGGTATCGACCTCGGTACTGCCAACACCCTCGTATATGTATCAGGTAAAGGGATTGTTCTTCAAGAACCTTCGGTAGTGGCGATCGATCAAAACGAGAAAATCGCCCTAGCGGTAGGAGAAGAGGCCAAAAAAATGCTCGGTCGGACACCAGGGAATGTTATTGCCTTACGTCCTTTACGGGACGGTGTAATTGCTGACTTTGACACGGCTGAGTTGATGTTGAAAAGTTTTATTCAGCGAGTCAACGAAGGTAAATCCTTAGTCTTACCCCGTATAGTCATAGGTATTCCTAGTGGAGTAACAGGCGTCGAAAGACGAGCTGTGATGGACGCAGCTACTCAAGCGGGCGCACGAGAAGTTTACCTAATTGATGAGCCTGTGGCTGCAGCCATTGGAGCTGGGCTGCCTGTAGCAGAACCAACAGGCAATATGATTATTGATATTGGTGGTGGAACAACAGAAGTCGCAGTGCTAAGTCTTCAAGGTACGGTAATTTCTGAATCAGTACGCATCGCTGGAGATGAACTGACAGAAGCAATCATGCAATATATGAAGAAAGTTCATAACTTAGTGATTGGGGAACGGACTGCAGAAGATATAAAAATTCGCATTGGCTCGGCGTATCCTACTCACGATGACGATGACTCCTTTATGGAAGTCAGAGGCTTACACCTGCTTTCTGGTTTACCGCGAACTGTGACCATCAAAGGTCCTGAAATTCGCGAAAGTATGTCTGAACCACTGTCAGTCATTATAGAAGCGGTGAAGCGAACCCTGGAACGGACACCTCCCGAACTAGCCGCAGATATCATCGACCGAGGGATTATGCTCGCTGGAGGAGGCGCTTTACTCAAAGGATTGGATACCCTAATAAGTCATGAGACGGGTATAGTTACGCACGTTGCTGCTGACCCATTAAGCTGTGTGGTTTTGGGAACAGGGCGAGTGTTAGAAAACTTCAAACAATTAGAACGTGTGTTTAGTGGACGTTCTCGGAATATGTAAAATCAGGGATTCTCAGATATGGAGTTCTATATTTATCATAAATATAGAATTCTTCTGTCTTATGTAAAGTTATGGCTAGAGAAGGTTACTATGTATACAGCACGTCGCTGGTGGGAGCGGAGAGGATTACAAATTGGTTTGTTAGGTATAGTTATCAGTGGTGCTTGGGGACTTAGACAAACCCAAGGTGCGCTCCTTATTGAAGTTTACGAGGGTCTTACCCGTCCGTTCCAGATGTTGCAAACAGCGCCCGTATCAGAGGAAGTTTCGGGAGACAATCCTCGGGTGTTAGAACTTCAAACCCGCATACAAGACCTAGAAAATCAAAATAAAAAATTAAAAGAGTTATTGAGCTATGTAGAAAAGCAGCCCTTATCAGCACGCCCAATTCCAGCTAGGGTTGTAGGGCGAGGTGCTGATAATTGGTGGCAACAAGTTACCCTCAATCGCGGTGCGATCGCGGGGATTAAAGAAGGTTATGTTGTTAAAGCTGATGGCGGGTTAGTAGGTTTAGTAGAGAGTGTAACTCCCAACACCAGTCGCGTGCTGCTCATTAGCGACCTTAAGAGCCAAGTTGGCGTCACCGTTACCCGCACTGGTGCTAAAGGTGTATTGCGGGGAGACGCCTCTGCGGATGCAGTGCTGGAGTTTTATGAAAAAGTTCCAAATGTAAAACCTGGAGATTTGGTTGCTACATCTACATACAGCCAAAAATTTCCATCAGGTTTAGCAGTGGGAAAGGTGAAGTCGCTAGATTTGAAAAAACTACCAGCATCAGTAGCAAAAGTGGAACTTTTCCCTCCAATACGTTCCTTAGATTGGGTAGCAGTCTACCCGAAGCCTGAAAACGTAGAATCGGAAAAACCCACTTCAGAAAATACACAGTTAGAAAAATCTAATTAAAGATGCAATTTATACATTTAAATGGTGGCAGACAGAAAAAACCAAAACCAACAAGGCGAAAATCCGGAATTAAAATTAGCCCTCTTTCTCGCTGGAATCCCTTCTTACGTCAAGTCGTTGATTGGGGGATTACAGTGGGGTCGGCATTTTTGTGCTTAATGATACTTCCTACACGGTTTCCCGGTATGGAATTGTTAGGTATTGGACCTAATTGGACTGTAATTTGGGTGGTTGCTTGGAGTGTCAAGCGTACAACCTTTGAAGGTACCTGTGCTGGGATAGTTTTGGGGTTACTCCAAGATGCGATGACTTCACCAGACCCAACTCACGCTTTGAGTTTGGGAATTGTGGGGGGACTTACGGGAATGCTCCAAAAACAACGCTTTATTCAAGAAGATTTTATTTCTATTGCCTTAATTGTATTTGGTATGGCAGTTCTTGCAGAAACAATTTTTGCGTCCCAATTAACTTTAATGGGTAACGCAATTGCGGCAGACATCTGGGCTTATTTCCAGAAAGTTGCCCTTGCTTCTGCTATTCTCAGTAGTCTATGGGCACCAGTTGTCTATTTTCCTTTGAATCGTTGGTGGCAACACTTCAAGCTGGCAGAACAGTCTTGAAAATGGTTAGTGGTTAGTAGGGGCGCAAGGCATTGCGCCATACAGAACGATCGCCATGCGTTTTTGTTGCTCATTGGTGATTAGTGGTTAGTGGTTGGTAGGGGCGCGGCGGCTTTGCGCCCCTACTTTTTTGTATTGATTGGCAACTATCAACAATCATTGCTCTAAGGTAACCTGTTGGAATGGAATTATTATAAAGTTATTGGGTATGAATAACTCCCCATTGCTTCCTCAACAGGACACTTTACATATTAATGAAACTCAAGTCGTGTCAGAACTTGGACAAAATTCACAAGTTGTGCTAGGCGTAGGAACTGATTTTGACCGGGCGATGATGCAGCGGTGTGTGGAATTAGCCCGCCTTGCCCTAGGACGGACTTCTCCAAACCCCATGGTAGGATCTGTCATAGTGAAAGATGGAAAAATTGTGGGGGAAGGATTTCATCCCCGTGCTGGCGAACCCCATGCAGAAGTTTTTGCTTTAAAAGCAGCTGGTACTGATGCTCGTGGCGCTACTATTTACGTAAGTCTCGAACCGTGCAATCACTACGGGCGTACTCCCCCATGTTCCGAAGCATTGGTTGCTGCTGGGGTGTCTAAAGTGGTGGTTGGTATGGTCGATCCCAACCCACTCGTAGCAGGTGGTGGTATTGCTCGCTTGCGTGCTGCGGGAATAGAAGTTTTGGTTGGAGTAGAAGAGGAAGCTTGTAAGAAGTTGAATGAGGGCTTTGCCCATCGCATTCTCTACAAACAACCTTTTGGTATTTTGAAATATGCCATGACTTTAGATGGTAAAATAGCTACTTCTAGCGGTCACAGTGCTTGGATCACAAATCAAGCTGCTCGCCATCAAGTTCATCAAGTTAGAGCAGCTTGCGATGCAGTGATCGTTGGTGGCAATACGGTTAGACACGACAACCCCCATCTCACTAGCCATCAACAAGGAGCACACAATCCTCTCCGTGTGGTGATGAGTCGCAGTCTTGAATTACCTGAAAAAGCTCATTTGTGGCAAACTTCAGAGGCTCCCACTTTAGTTTTAACGGAACAGGGTGCTAACCCCAGCTTTCAAGAACTGTTACGTAAGCTTGGGGTGGAAGTGGTAGAATTAACACCACTCACACCTACTCGGGCAATGGCTTACTTGTACGATCGAGGTTTTTGCAGCGTCCTTTGGGAGTGCGGTGGTGTCTTGGCTGCTAGTGCGATCGCTCAAGGAGCCGTGCAAAAAGTTCTTGCCTTTATTGCTCCTAAAATCATCGGTGGGAACAATGCTCCGACACCTGTGGGCGATCTTGGTTTTAGCACCATGACCGAAGCGTTGTCTTTAGAACGTGTAGAGATGCGAGTTGTCGGTTCTGATTGTGTAGTGGAGGGTTATTTACCTACGAGTCATTAGTCATTGGTCACTGGTCACTGGTCACCTAAGAATACTGACGTTCTTGAGCCATATCCCGAATCAGTGTTAAACGAGATTTGATATAGTCGCTCAAGAAATCGGTTTCATGACGGTCTAATAGAGCTTGGGTCTTGGTTTGCTTTACCAACCATTGCACCAAGCTGGCATCGTCGAGCTGTAAAAGCGTCTTGGCTTGGGCGGTTTCTACCACAGACCAAAGCTGACGCATAATCATAGGAGTCATTCGACCTCCATTTAAACATTAGCCTAGCTGTTTTCACAATACACAATTCCGGCGATGGCAACAGGAGTGAATGTACAACATGACACAAGTGTTATCAAAAATTTAATATATCGAGTTATAAGTTGATAATGGTTAATAATGTAGAATTTTCAAAAATATTTTAGCCAGTATCAGAGAAAAATATGATTTTTTGGAATGAAAAATATAATTTGTCGATTTTAAAGCAGATACCAAGGGTGCAAAAAGATATTATATGGTCGCAGTTGTTGTCGTTATTAATATGCTCGCATCTCTGACACTTTTCTACGTAGCTTGGCGGGTTTGGCTACTTAAACGGCGAATCGCAAATATTGCTGATATCTTAAGTGCTGCAGAACGCAGTACTCATGCTGTGTTACATAAAGCCCCAGCAGCGATTCACGTTGGTCAGAGAAATATCCATAACTTGCGCCAAGGAAACCAACCAAAACAAGTACAAATTCAACAGGTGCGACAAATTTTTAGCCTTCTGGCTTTTGGTCAGCAAATCTGGCGTCGTGATTTTTTTCAACTCAGAGCGATATCCATGAAAAAAAGAATTTAAAAATAAATTCTTTTCAGATTCTTTAATTTTCAGTAAAATTATCACCGTAGATAGTAACTAAAAACACACACAAAGAAGAAAAGCCACCTTTTGGCATCACAGAAAGTAAATATTGGGATTTCGCAAAGCGTGGAAACCCACATAGAATGTGTATAAGGAGAAGAAAAAGAAAATGTCTAACAACCGTTCGGGATTATTTATCGGTGGGTTAATGTTAGGATCTGCTATTGGCACCCTAACCGGATTACTCTTGGCTCCTCGCACAGGGCGCGAAACGCGTCAGATCTTAAAAAAATCTGCTAGTGCTCTACCAGAGTTGGCAGAAGATATCTCAACAAGTGTTCAGATACAGGCAGACCGCCTTTCTGCTAACGCACGCTCGAATTGGGATGAAACATTAGATCGATTGCGAGATGCGATCGCAGCTGGTATAGACGCCAGCCAGAGGGAAAGCCAAGTCTTAAAGCGGCAAAACACAGAACAAAACTCAGATCCTGTTACACAACATTTAGATAGCTAGTAAACGATACCAAAGTGATTGACCCCCTTTTTTGGCTAGGACTATCTATACTTCTAGTTGCCGCTAGCCTCACTGCGGTTATGGTAGCGGCGCTACCCGCATTGCTAGAAGTAGCACGGGCAGCTCGGAGTGCCGAAAAGTTATTTGACACCCTTTCAAGAGAGTTACCACCAACTCTAGAAGCCATTCGTCTGACTAGCTTAGAAATCACCGATCTAACTGACGATGTCAGTGAAGGAGTCAAAAGTGCTGGTCAAGTTGTCAAGCAAGTCGATCAAAGCCTAGATAGCGCCAAACAACAAGCGCAAAACGTTCAAGCTAGTACCCGCAGTATCATGGTCGGGATGAAAGCTGCTTGGAAAACTTTCACACGTCCAAAACCTTCAAGAAGAACAGTCGATCGTCTACCTCAATCTCAGAAAGCGCTACTATCACTGCGAGAACGAGAAGCTAGGAGAATCAGTGACCAGTGACCAAAGTGTAGGTTGGGTTGAGGAACGAAACCCAACAATACAGTAACCAGTGACCTTGGAAATTCAACATAAATGGTCATTTGGTCAAAAAAATACGCCAAATGACAAAGCAGGTAAAAGATAAATATATCAACACAGTTAACCAATCTTGCCAATTACCTAAAAGCACCATAACAGTCAAGCTATTAATTATCAATCATCATTGAATAATACCTGTTCAGCGATCGCTGTTTGCCGATCGCTGGTCACTTTATAGTTGGGTTTCGTTCCTCAACCCAACCTACACCTTAATTACTGTCTGTGTCGAATGTGCCACTCAGTATAGAAGAAGAGAATTCCTAGTAAAAGGTAACCAACTGCCCAAGCAACCCCCGTGCCAAAACCTAAATTTACTACAGTATCTGCTACAGTCCAACGATAACTGTGCATTAAGCCAAACCAAGAAAGCACAGCAGCTGCAATAGACCAATAAGCAGCTTTACGAAAATCTCGTTCAATTATATATACCGTGATACTAGCTAAAATCATGGCTGAAAAAATAAAACCCTGCTCTAGAGCAAAAGCACCATCAATATAAGTGTCACTTAACTTAAATAGTTGAATCAACGCTGGCGTTATAGGTTGTTCTGGAGTTCCCAAACCTGCTGCTCTCAGTGCATTTTTAGCGATAAGAGCACCCCAGCCAGCAATACCAGGTAACAAACCGACAACAACAGCAGGAGCATGGTGAGGTGGAGTGGCTGTAAAACCTTGAGCAACAATCACAATCCCGATCCACAATACAATTGCCATTCCAGCTTCAATTGGCACAAAATAAGAAACTATAGCAACAGTGCCGGTGAGACAGAGCAAACCCATAATAACGCCGTTAAGGACGGAGTACCCGACTCTTGCGCCCAACGCTTTCCAACCGGGATGACCGATATAAATGGTAGTTGGAAAACAGGAACCAAAAACAGCAGCAACTAGCGTACCAATACCATTGGCAGCGAGGCTTGGGGCAGCAGGATAACTATCTCCAGCAGCTTCAGCGCTTTCTAAATTCTGCAAGCTACCAACAAGATTAAAAAGCCCCATTGGTAAAATGATACTAAAATATTCTACCAACACTAATCGACTATTCCATAGTTGCCCAATCCATAACTGTGGAAAATAAACCCCAATGGGTTGTACTGCAGCACCAAATTTGGTGTTGTCCCAACTGACTAAACCTGTTCCCCATGCAAGACCAATTCCTAAAAGAACTGCGAGCAAACCACCAGGTATGACAAATCGAACTCTTCCAAAGTAAGTAATCAGGATGACGCCTAAGGGAACTAGACCTACGACAGGGCTGGCAAAAGTTCGGAAAAGAAATCCAATGGCAATAAAGGTAATGGCGATACCACCTAAAGTGGAAAGCATCGCTGCACGTGGAGTCAAGCGCCGAAGAAAATCGCCAATCCACGCGCCCGATAGTTCAATCAAACCAGACCCCAAGCAAGCAACAAGCCCTGCTTGCCAAGCTAGCTCAGCCGCTTGTTCTGAAGATGCACCTTGTGCGATCGCAGCCAACCGAACAGGTAACATCACTAAAAAAACATGAGCAAACAGGCTAACGGTGTTAATGCCATAAGGCAAAGCCGTTATGTCATCCCGTTGCTCGCGTTGACCCTTTTGGTAAGCTAACCAACTGTAATAGAAATTGCCAACGATTAAACTGAGAGCTATTCCAGGCAAGATACGTCCATACACCAAGGTAGTAGAAAAGCCAAGCACTCCTTGGCAAAGATTGACGATCAACAAAATTTGAATCAAGTTGTCGAGAGCTAATCCAAAAAAACCATCTATGTCTCTACGAACAAACCAGCGACTTGCTTTGGGTATTACAGTTTCCATTGTTAAATTCTCTGTAATGGTATTAGGGGTTGGGTCTTGGGGTTTGAGATAATAAGTATTATTTTCATTAGCTCGCGAAGATAAGAATTTTCTTGCAGTAGCGTTTGGATTCTAGAATATCAGGATTTTCTTCTGTCGCCTCTGTTGGAAGGCGGCGATCGCTCCTGTGTATTTCTAATCGCCAACTCCCAAGTTCTCCAAAAAGTTGAATTTGATTTAGAGTGTTAGATTAGATTAAAGTTAAAAAGTGTAAAGAAGTATCACTTTTCCCGTACTCTTTTAAAACAACGTGTTCACTTCTACTGGATATAACTGTATAAAAAAGCTTATGCAGCATAGTGTTTGGCGACAGTTTTTGGCATTTGCGGCAGTATTGTTTTTAGCCGGATCGATTTGGATAACACAATCTCCCAACGCATACGCTTATGACAATCCCGAGTTACTACCGGATACCCCAACCCCAGTTGTAGACTTAGCGAAATCTCTCAACAGCATTCAAGAAGAGAAGCTTGTCAAAGATTTTGACAAATTTGAGGCTGACACCGGCTGGAAACTGCGAGTGTTAACACAATACGATCGCACCCCAGGTCGTGCAGTCATCAACTTTTGGGGCTTAGATGATAAAAGTGTTTTACTTGTTGCTGACTCCCGTGGCGGAAACATTTTAAGTTTTAGTGTCGGAGACGCAGTTTATGAATTACTCCCACGTACTTTTTGGATAGAATTGCAAACCCGCTTTGGGAACTTGTACTTTGTGCGAGAACAAGGCGAAGACCAAGCTATTCTTCAGGCTATGGAAACAGTGAAAACCTGTTTACTGCAGGGAGGTTGCGGAGTTGTTCCGGGATTACCGCGAGAGCAGTGGATTCTCACGTTAATTACTTCTATTATTGGGGGGATTATCTGTGGATTTGCGGCTCAACCTCGAGGTAAAGGAGAGGTAATTGCTTGGCAGTGGGCTTTAATTTTCTCGCCTTTGTGGGGTATTTTATTTCTTGCCTTTGGTCTTGGACCGGTTGTCACCAGAACAAGCGATTGGTTACCAGTCACTCGCAACGTAGCAGGATTTTTCATTGGTGCTCTAGTTGCTTACTTGTCACCTGTTTTCAGTCGCTCTTCTCCAAGTGCTGAGTCTTAACTGTGGGGTAATGATAATCTTGTGGGACGGGCGTCTCGCCCGTTCTTTAATTTGTCTTTTGATGAAGAGTACGGGCAAGGATGCCCGTACCACAAGATTTGTATTCCAATCGAGATGACATTGATATAGGGATAAAAGCTGCTAAGCTTTTAGCTGGAAGCTGACTGCTGATAGCTATGGAATGGCATACAACCGACGCTCAAAGTTTGGCAATCATCGATTCAGAAATGGGTGAGCATATATTTTCGCCCGCAGAGTATGAACTTGTTCGAAGAGTAGTTTATGCTACAGCAGACTTTGAGTATAAATCTTTAATTCGCTTTTCTGAACGTGCTTTGCAGGCTGCAGCTGCCGCACTAGCAGCACGCACCACTATTGTGGTAGATGTCCAAATGGTGCAGGTAGGTATTCTTCAAGACATTCAAAATACCTTTGCCAATCCGGTATATTGCAGTATGGACTCCTACACTCACCCTCAAAAAGAAAAAACTCGCGTTGCATCGGGAATGGAGACCCTAGCCAAGCGATACCCAGAGGGAATATTTGTAGTAGGTCAATCTCAAACTGCCCTCATAACACTTGTTGATTTAATTGAATCTGAGGAAATCAGACCTGCTTTAATAATCGCCACACCAGCCGGATTTTTAGATGTAGATGCTGCAAAGGAACGTTTGCGAGAATCTTTAGTTCCTAACATTACAATTGACAGCCGTAAGGGAAATGCTGTCGTAGCCGCCGCTATTGTTGATGGTCTCGTAGACTTGGCTTGGCAAGCTTATGGAAAATTATGAATTATGAAAATAATATTTATCATTCATCATTCCGGCGGTGGCGACGCGGTCTTTCTGAATATTTATCGCCAAAGCGGCGACTCACTTCAGTAAAAAAATCTCGTCGTATTAGGGGATAATCACTCACCCATACATCACGGCTGGGAATGTAAATATCGGAAATTTCTTCAATTCTGCTTAAATCTGGGCTGTTTGATGCTACCAGCATTTCTACCATCTGATTTCGAGCTATAACTTTGTAAGAAACTCGTAATGGTGCTTTGTATTCAGCAGTGAATCCCGTTTCATCGCCGACTTCTATGTTAATTCGTTTTTCTCGGTTTTCTACAATCACCAAATCACCTTTGTTGTCTACAGTTTCTTGTTTACCAAGTACCTCTTCTGTAATCCAGAAATCTAGAACTCGTCCCTGGAAAAACCCACCATACTTATAACGGCGACATTTTGCATTTCGCATGCTTGCCCAAAATACAGGTCCCCAGAGCCAATAGAGAGCACCAATCAGCCCTATAAGAAATAGTATGGGAGTTGTTAAATCGCTAACTCCAAAAATAACTCTTATCAGTAAAACAGCCGCCGCCGCTACTACAGAAATGAGTAGCCGTTGTAAAAAGTCGGGAAATTTTCCCCAGTAATACTTGTACTGCAGACCTGTGGCAACCAGAGGAACAAGTTGTTCAAATTTCTGGCGGGTTAATGGGACTATCATGGGTAATTCTGGATTTGAGATTTATAGTATTTTTTCTAATCCATATACTAACGACTTTAACTGCAAGACTTTGCGAATTGCTAGTAGTACTCCCGGCATATAGCAAGCGCGATCGCTCGTATCATGTCTGAGGGTGTATATTTGACCTGCTGCGCCAAAAATCACTTCTTGGTGAGCTATCAACCCCGGTAACCTGATGCTGTGAATTCTGATACCTTCTCCTGCTTGACTTCCCCTGGCTCCTGGTAATTTCTCGGACTCTTCCACAAGAGGTGGGTTAAATACTTTACCCATTTCAGCTAGCATTTGAGCCGTTTGAATTGCTGTACCGCTAGGCGCATCAGCTTTTTGGTTGTGATGCAGTTCTATAATTTCAACGTGGTCAAAATATTGGGATGCCACGACTGCAGCTTGTTGTAGCAGCACCATCCCAATGGAAAAGTTGGGAATAATCAGACAGCCCGTACTGGCCTTATCAGCAAATTCTGCTAACTCGCTAATTTGTTGTTGAGTTAACCCGGTGGTTCCAACTACAGGACGAACACCATAAGCGATCGCACTGCGAATATTATCATAAACTGATTTGGGATGAGTAAAATCTACCATCACTCCTGGCTGTCTTTCCTGGGCTGCAAATGCCAGCATTGGTTCGATTTGATTGGTGATGGGAATTTCCAGCGGTTCTGTTAAACCTGCGAGTTCGCCTGCGTCTTTATCTTGAAGTTCTGGGCTAGTATCAATAGCACCTACAAGATTCATATCAGGTGCTTGTGCTACTGCTTTAACTACCTCACGACCCATTTTGCCACCAGCGCCAACAACAACAACTGGGATAGGAGCTTGATTTGACATAGTTTTGAGTATGCTTATTATATCAGCCAATGAGTAGCTATTTTATCAGCTTGCCTGTTAAGCTAAAGACAAACTTAGATTTTGAGTTCTCCCTCGGTTTAAAACACGAGGGATTCTACATGGTTGTTACTCTGTGAGCTAAAGCTGCACTTCGCAACTTATTGCGAAATGAATTCTTTAGATCTCGGAACAAATCATACCGATGTGGCAGACTCAAAACTGCCCTACCCACCTTGACTAGGACAAGTCCTAGCTGTGTGGCTACTTTCTTCATTATGTTCGCTGCTGCATTACAATCAGCCTGAATAATTTTTCCGTTTTTGGTTTTGTAAGTTCCTCGCGTAATGCGATTTCCAGACGGTTTATATCCTTCGGGTTTCTCACCATATTTCGGTAATAAATCGCCATCCAAAAACGATGCACAGCTCGTATATGCTTCTTCGGTAATTGTCAAAACAATCCCATATTCACAGACAAGTTGTTTAAGACGTTCAATTAACCTACCCGTGGGAATTGGGACAAAGTTCTGGTTGCCGCGTTTGCCCATATCGGAACCATTTTTCTGTCCTTCGTTCCAACCAATAATTATATTTCCAACGCCGTCAGCAAGGCATCGATTAATAATAAATCTTGCTGCTTTATTAATGGCATCCCGCATTTGGTTGTTGCGTTTGCGTTGAATCCTGTCAAGATTAGAATCCCAATAAAAATCAGACTTCCCTTGTTTGTATTTGGCAACAATCCGACAATAATCTTGGTTCATTGAACGTAACTTTCTCCCATCAATGATTAAGCTTTGTCCCAGTGTTGAAACACCAGTTAGCCAGTTATTACCACCGTGGTCAAAGCTCCAAGCTTGCGTATAATCAAGATGGGGATTAATTTCAACAATCTGTTTACCATCCTCAATCACCCAATCAATCCACAACTGACCGTAACAAGGACGCACTGTCACTTCTTTAACCCAATCCGAATCAATAAATTCAGGCAAGGGTAAAGCAATTTCAGTCAACAAATGTGGTTTAGTTTCTCTACTGATTGATGGATAAAAACAACCATCTTTGTAAGTCAGCCCTACGTGTCGCGTTTCATCCCCTGCTTAAAAGACAGGGGTTCTCACGCTTCCGCTATGCTCGGATAGAATTTCAGTCAAAAGCAAAGTTCGGTAAAAACACAGAGGCATTGAAGCTTTGCATTTCAGGTGTATCTTCTTCTGTTTTCTTGTTGGGTGAATTTATGCTGTAGACGAGGGGAACTGCCTCTGTTAGAATGATGCCTACCAAGATTGCTACTATCTATAATCGGTTGGACAACTTTGCACAAAAATTACTGAAACGACTATATTAATGTGAAAAGATTAATGCCAGACCGTATACAGCCACATACATTTTTCAGTAAATGAACAAGAAATTTGCCCTTACATTACTTTCCAGTCCCGTACTGTTTTCATCTATTCTGTCATTGGTCATGATGACCCAGCCAGCTAGAGCAAGTGAAACAGTGAATCCTACGGGAACCCAAAATTCCTGTATAAAAAATCCTCATTCACCAACTCCTCAGTTGGTATGTATAAAGGTTAACAAAGTTGATCGGGTTCCATCGACTCGCTCTTCCGTGGAATTTGCAGCACCTCAAGGTGAACAAAACCAAAATAACCCGTCTGCTGAGTATAACTTCACAGAAGAAGAAAGCGATACAGCCGTTGCTATGTTTGGCTGTGATTGTCCAGCATGTCTCAATGCTGTCCGCCAAATGAGAGGTTTGCCTCCTGCTGTGTAAGTGAGCGATTGGGTATAATTAGCTCCCTTGAGGATAATTAGATCCCCGACTTCTTAGAGAAGTCGGGGATCTTGCAGTCTATCAAAACCAATGTTGCGGGCGACTAGAGCCTACCAAGATTGTGCAATCCTAAGATAATACCAGCACCTAAGATATGACCAAAGGCAGTTGTTGCTAACAGACCTGGTACACCAAAACCACCAAAGAAATTGGATGAAGGTAGTTGGGGATCTGCATTGGGGTACTTAATGCTGGATTTACCAAAGGCGATCGCAGCGATGTTGCTGATAATCATGATTAACCCAACAGTGGGACTCCATACCAAAGGTGTTGTAGCAAAAGTGGCTAGTAAAGTAGATGTCAACACTTGGCTTTCTCCTTACTTAATTATTGATGAATGATTGATACTCCCATGTGAATTAATTATCAAGGAAATCTATCTAAAGTTTGATTTAGCACAATTTTTTTACATTTATTGTCATTGCTTAATGTGAACTTAGGTTGGTCACTGGTCACTGGTCACTGGTCACTGGTCACTGGTCACTGGTCACTGGTCACTGGTCACTGGTCACTGGTTAGTGGCGTCTCAGATAATCTAAACTCGATGTAATATCGCTCGTTATGTCTTATCTTGTGTTATGTCCTCGACTCTCGATTCCTTACCGCCCAATCTTGCTAAAATCGTGCAGCGCTTTCAAAGGTCTTCTGACCAAAAGCGACGTTACGAACAGCTCATTTGGTATGGTCAGAAACTGAGTGAACTTCCAGAATCTGATAAGATAGCGGAAAACAAAGTCCCTGGATGCGTTTCTCAAGTGTATGTCACAGCTAAACTAGAAGACGGGAAAGTTGTATTCCAAGGTGATTCAGATTCTCAATTAACCAAAGGGTTAGTAGGGCTTTTAATTGAAGGTTTACATGGTCTGACTCCCAATGAAATTGTGCAACTGACTCCAGATTTTATTCAAGAAACGGGTTTAAATGTTAGCCTGACACCTTCTCGTGCTAACGGATTTTACAATATTTTTAAAACAATGCAAAAAAAAGCATTGGTAGTGTCAGCTAATGGCTAATAGCTAATGGCTAATACTAAAAAACAATTAGCTATTAGCTATTAGCTATTAACAATTAACAAAGGTAAAATTATGTCAACTAATGTATTATCCGCGTCTATTAATAGTGAGTTTGGTGGAGTTGTTCAAGAATTTACCTGGCCGTGGGAAAACCAACAAATTTGTGTTGTCTATGAAAGTTTGGGTACTGGTTCTCCACTCCTACTACTTCCAGCTTTTAGCACTGTTTCCATGCGATCGGAAATGGGCGAAATCGGCAAGCTGCTATCTCCCTACTTTCAAGTGACTGTTGTAGATTGGCCTGGTTTTGGTCAATCTTCACGGCTTCCAGTTGATTACCAACCCGCTTTATATCAGCAATTTTTATACGATTTTGTTACCTCTGTATTTAATCAGCCAATCACTATTATTGCCGCCGGTCACAGTACCGCTTATGTTCTCCAAGTTGCCAACAAAATACCAACTGCATTTTCACGGATTGTCTTGGTTGCTCCAACTTGGCGCGGTCCCTTACCTACCATGGGTGTCAATAGCCAGGTCGCTGGAATTTTCAGAGGAATGGTACGTTCTCCTATTTTGGGACAACTTCTTTATAAGCTCAATACTGTTCCATCTTTCCTCAGTTTGATGTATCGTCGTCATGTTTATGTTGATGAAGCAAAACTTACACCAAGCTTCATTCAGTACAAATGGAACAATACTCAACAACCAGGAGCAAGATTTGCACCTGCTGCATTTGTGACTGGTAATCTCGACGCAGTCAATAATCAAGATGATTTTTTGGCGCTGGCTAAGAATTTATCTGTTCCTTTGATGGTTGTTATTGGAGAATCCAGCCCATCTAAATCCCGTGCTGAAATGGATGCTTTGGCTGGGTTACCGGGAGTGCAATCAACTGTTTTGCCCGGTTCTCTGGGAATGCATGAGGAATATCCATCTGCTATTGTGGAAGCAATTGGAGATTTTTTGCGTAACGTTTAACTATGAAAAAGCCCTCACCCCCAACCCCCTCTCCCCATGGGAGAGGGGGCTAATTGTACTATTAATCGCTTCGCGATCGCCCACAACTGAAGAAATGAAAATTTCTTACCCCTACTCCCCACTCCCTACTCCCTACTCCCTAGCAAGAAGCAAAGGAAAATTGTGAGAATTCGGTGAATGCATTGCCTGAATTCCTAAGTTAGCGCGATTGATTAAATCTGCACTCGTAGGAATAACATGACCAACTCTATCCAAAACTGATTGATTAAAATTGAATCCATTCAAGTTAAACGCCATCGTACTCACACCTAGTGCTGCAAACCAAATTCCAATAGTTGGTAGCAGAGTCAAGTAAATGTGGATATCACGCTTACTATTCAGAGCCAAGCTACGAAAAGTTAAACGTCCAAAGAAAGCAGCATGACTGGCAAATAGGTTGTAAGTTTCTGTTTCTTGACCAAACTTGTATCCAGCATTGGCAGATTCAGCTTCGCTTGTCTCTCGTATCAAACTTGATGTCACAAGAGAACCATGTAACGCACTTAGCAAAGAACCACCAAAGACACCAGCAACACCCAACATATGAAAAGGATGCATCAGGATATTGTGTTCAGCTTGGAAAGCAAGCATAAAGTGGAAAGTACCAGTAATTCCTAACGGCATTCCCTCTGAAAAACTACCTTGACCAATGGGATAGATGAGAAAAATGGCAGTTGCAGCCGCAGCAGGAGCAGAAAAAGCAACAGGAACCCAAGAACGCATTCCTAGTCGATAACTGAGCTCCCACATCCGCCCTAGATAGCACCAAACAACAATCAGAAAATGTAACACAATTAACTGGTAAGAACCACCGTTATAAAGCCATTCATCAATATTCCCGGCTTCCCAAAGCGGATAGAAATGCAGTCCAACCGCAGCAGAGGTAGGTATCACAGCTGCTGTGATGATGTTGTTACCACCTAAGATTGAGCCTGCAATTGGTTCCCGAATTCCATCCATATCTACAGGAGGTGCGACAGTAAAGGCAAGGATGAAACAAATAGCAGCTGCCAAGAGGGTAGGAATCATCAGTACCCCAAACCAGCCGATATAAATTCGATTATCTACGCTGGTAATCCAGTTACAAAAGTACTCCCAGCGCTTGAATATCGCTAGTTCACGAGTCTGTTGCATTATTTCGTTCATATGCAAGATCGAGATTGTTAAATTTTTTCACAAGCAGGTTTTCATATTTATCTCATTTTCTTCTCATATTTATTTCATGATTTTACAAAACTTCATAATTTTTTAGCAAAGCGTTACCCGTAAACCCTAAAAAATCAAGCTTTTTGGATATAAAACCCAAGTGTGATGTATGGAGAGAGCTTCTCATTTTTAATCGCCCTATGGTAAGGCCATCATGAGTGGTTAGTGGTTAGATTGTGATACAAGTATCAAGTTATTGTGAGTGTAGTCATAGAATCTTCATCTAGATGCTGGTAATCTTTACAAGACGACACACAAATGATTCATTGCGTGATTTCTTTTTTTGGGCGAATTGCATCTACCGCCCTTTTATTTAGAGAATTCTACTTTAGAGAGCTATTTAACCAACGGAAAAACATTGAATTGAAGCTAAATCTTTGGCAATCTGCTTCCATGTCAATCCAGCATCGTTTGAGAGGAAAATCTGACCATCTCTCGTCCCAAACGCAGCGATATTCCCTGAAGTGGCAAGGGTTCCTGTGTTGATATTGTCTGAAAACCACTCTGGTAGACCTCGATCGCATTTCTCAAACGTTCCTGGCACTTTGAGTGGACGGCGGTAGATAGCTGCTTTGTTAGTACGGGGACCTGTAGAAGAAGTCATCAAGATAGTCTCTTTGCACACCCCTATGGCTCGTGAATAAGCAGCATGGAGATTTGTGCGATCAAAGCTCCAAGAATTTCCTCTATCTTGACTCATCGCTAATCCCTCAGCCGTAGCTGCTAGTACGAGATCGGGATGATCTGGAACGGTTTGTACTTCGTGAACATCTGCATGAAAGTCAATGGTAGGTTGCCAAGACTGTCCCTGGTCGTTGGAGCGTAAAATACCTCCGACATGCACGTTTACATAGAGTTCACCGGATTGACTCACTGCCATCGATCGCACATCGGGAGGCCCACCCCACGGCGTATACCACTCTTCCCGTCCTTCAACCGTAAGGAAGCAACTGATGCGATGCATATTTCCATCTGCAATGCGGATGAGATCAGTTACATTTGTTATGATACCTTACTTGTACTTGCCTTACCGTATCTGGCAGTTGTATCAGGGCTTAATGCTTCTAAATCCTGTGAGTGAGTTGACGTGGATTCGGAATCTGCTATTCATAGAGATTGTCCTATGGACTGTAAACTACGCTCTCGATCTGTCGCAACTACCAAGGCTTTTTCGCTGGGAAGTACGAGATGATAATTCTCATGCTTAGTTTTTCTCAAACAGGAAAAGAATATGAGACTCAATCTTGTTCTATTTTGGGTAACGTTATCATTTGTGGTTGTAGGAGCGATCGCCTTGCTTCTTCAACCCTTAATTGATTTTCACTGAAAACCGACTGACAACGGTTTTTAGTAAGGTGGGTAAGGTACTATACAATATCTCGAATATCTACAGTACCCACCCTACAAGTAGCATCCTACAAACTCGTCGAACCTTCAACCAAATAGGTTAAAACCCGATACAGCAAAAGCCCCAGCTAGAGCTGAAGCCGTTAGAGAGACAATAGCCGTGTTAAATAACCACCAAGCAGCACCAGCAACAACTTTTTTGGTTTCAACTGCTTGCTTTTTAGCTTGCTCTTTGATAGCATTTAAGCGTTTTTGAGTTTCCTGTTGGATGCGTTCAGCTCGGTATAGTACGCTATCCCGTGCGGCTTCAATGCGGTTGACGATCTGATTGGCTTGCTCTTCTGAAATATCTTCACGAGAACCGATCAGAGCAACTAAAGTGTCACGATCGAATTGGGAAAGGCGATCGCGCAAAGCCTCAAAACCTGCTTGTGGTGAGTCGAACAATTTGGCAAAGTCTTGCTGGATACCCTCATAGTTAAGTTCGGGACGATTCAGCGAATTAAGATAGTTGCGAACTTTGCCAAAAATGCCATCAATAACTGATTGTACCCTTTTCTGAACTTGCTGATATTGTTCAACAATCGAGTTACGAACAGATTCTATTTGATCGACGATTCTGTTAGCTTCTTCAGAGGAGATATCCTCACGTTGGGACAGTAAAGCCACAAGTGTAGAGCGATCGAATTTAGAAACGCGCTCTCCTAAAGAAGATACTCCCGCACGAGGAGAAGACAGCAACAACTGCAAATCGCGTTTGATAGCTTCTGGATTCAGTTCTTCTTTATTGGTGTTACGCAAATAATTTTCTAAATTTGCTTCAAACTCAGCAATCCTTTGTGTTGCACGATTTGTGAAGCGTCTCGGCGCTTTAACGATGTTATTAATGGCTTGTTGCACTGAGTCAATAGTGCGATTAACTTGCTCTTCACTCAAGTTCCCTCGTTGCGTCAATAGCTTAACTAAAGTTTCTCGATCCAGGTATGAGAGGCGCTCTCGTAAAGCATCTACACCCTCTTTAGGATCGTTTAGTAAGGCGAGCAAATCTTGTTGAATACCTTCTGGATTCAGTTCCTCCAAGTTGGTACTGCGGAGGTATTCAGCAATCGCAGTTGTTGTTTTCTCATATTGCTGTCTTGCTGTCTCGGCTACTTTTTGTGGTGCTTGTAAAACGCTATCCCGTACAGCAAGCAAAGAGTCAATAGTTTGGTTAACCTGTTCTTCGCTCAAATCTTGGCGCTGACTCAGTAACTTCACTAAAGTATCGCGGTCAAATTGTGATAATCTTGCTCTTAAAGCAGAAATACCAGCTTCTGGATCTTCCAGCAACGTTTTAAAATCGCGCTTGATGCCTTCGGAGTTGAGTTCTTCTTTATTAGTATTCCGCAAGTAGTCTTCTACCCTTTGTCGCAGTTCCTCGGCTCTAGCCCTAGCTTGTTCTTGCAGTTCGTTGGCGCGATTTAAAATACGATCGCGAGTCTGTTCAAATTGACTAATAATATTATTAGCCTCTTCTTCGTTGATGTCAGCGCGTGTAGCCAAAAGCCCCACTACGGTATCGCGATCGATGTGTGAAAATCGCCCTCTCAAATCCTCAAAACTCGCTTGTGGATCTTCTAGTAGTTTTGTCAAGTTTTGCTCAATACCTTCTGGGTTGAGTTCCGTTTTGTTGGTTGATCGCAGGTAGTCTTCTAGACGGGTGCGGAGATTTTGCGATTTTTCTCGTGCTTCCGCCTGCTTGACAGTTTCTAATACTTCGCTTCTAATGCTTTGAAGTAATTCAGAAATTTCCTTAATCCGTGCTTCGCTAAGATCGCCTCGTTGTTGCAATAAATTGGTTAGATACTCTTCGTTGAGTTCTTCCAATTGTCGTCTTACACTTGAGGGATTTGCATTGCGATCGTAGATAACTTCTTGGAATTCATCTTTAATGGTGATGCGGTTGAAATGCCAGGGAAAGGAATTCAGTATGTATTCTTCTACATCTGCCTGAATAGTATTATTTGGTAGTGCAGGCAATCTCTGAGCTATAACATCACCAGCCTGGTCTTTAATTTGTTGCAACTGTTGTGTTATTTTCTCCACATCTACATCCTGAACTTTTTCTTTTAGCTGTTGGGTAACTTGTTCTACATCCAGTTGCGATAAGTCTACTCGTTTTAACACTGCAGGCAAAGTCACACCTAAGCCAATTTCTAGAGCTTGCTTTACTATCCCATTGCTTTGCTTGCCATTTCCACCACCGACTGTCGCCAGTTCCCGAACTCTTTCACCCAATCGGTCAGAGCGCAAGTCTTCCGGAGTCGCTTGTTGGATTAAACGGATGACTTGCTCGGTGGGATTTTGCCGCTCGATAACTTGGTTCCAAGCATTTTGCAATTGGTCGGCAATGCGATTAATATCTTCTTTGGAAAAGTCTGTGCGACTGCTAATTAAATCGACAAATGTTTGGCGATTAATATTTTTTAGGAGGTCACTATCAGCTATCGATGGCAAATCTGCGTCTTTAAGTACCTTGTCAAATTGAGAGCGAATTTCTTTAACATCTAGCTTGGGTAATTGTACAGAAGTTAAAGAGCTTTGCAACGTATTTCTGATAGTATCAGGGTCAAGCCCTGATGTGAGTTCGCGACGGACAACAGCAGTAATTTCCTCAGCAGTAGAAACCATCTGATTTTTTGCAGCATTCGCACCCAAAGCAGCTGCTGTACCCATCAGTCCTTGTAAACCAGATGTTGCAGTGCTAACAACAAACCCGATCGAGGAGCCTACTGCTTTTGAACCAAGCCACATAATGAGCGAGAAGTAAGCAGACCAAATGACTACACCAACGATCGCTCCTAAAAATGCACTTTCAATTAAGCTAAGTTTCACTGCTAAAAAACAGGCGCTAAATAATGCGATCGCTGCAGTCACAAGCGCCCAAAGACCAACAGCTGTTTCAACTTTGCGAATCGTACCACCTGAACTTCCTGACTCATCATCAGTATATGAATCAGTTCCCAAAGACGAAATTCCCACCGCTACTGAAAAATTAGTCAACAATAGTTGGAAAGCAAATGCCATGAATACACCTGCAAGCAATGCTACCAAAAATTTAGGACCAGAAAAAACAACTGATGCCTCTTCTGGGGTTAACACTTGGTCAACCACCGGAATTTGTGCTAACCCTTGTAAATAGCACAATTTAAATGCAATGAATGCACTTTGAAACATAAATATTTTCCTCAACTAAGTTTAATTAGATAATGCTGTACTCAGTTCTTGCATACCTGAAGTACATTCGTCTTTGATGAAAACTGCAACCCGTGTAGTTCCAGTCTCAATGTGTTTGCCGTTCGTCTCCATAAAATAAAAATTTTCCTCTTCATCTGTAAGCTAAAAAATCTGTCTTTGTAATTTATCTCTCTGAAGATTGACTTTAGTTATTTTTGTGCTTGCTCGAAAGTATGAATCAAATTTATAGCTATCCGAAATCATTCGCGATGGAGTTAGAACCCCGACTTCTTTGAGAAGTCGGGGTTCTGAACAACATTAATTTTTACAAATCAAATAGGATGGCTATAGTTAAATTTTTATAAAGAATATTATCTTATGTTAAATTGTGATGTAACTTTACGATTGGTCTCATTTTGCCGTTATCTCGGCAGTGTATTCTGAGGCTTAATTAAGTAAAGATTAGGGGGTTTGAACATGGCACAAAAAATTCTTTACGGAATAGTTAGTGAAGATGGTACAAAGCAGGGTGGGGAAGGATTTGAAGTGAAATCATCTGAACCAGGATCTTATGTAATTACTTTTTCACAACCTTTCCTTACTCCTCCATCTGTAGTAGCTACTTTAAAGGATTGGGGTGCTGACAACCAAATCATTGTCAAGGATATCGATCCAAACAAATTTGAAGTGGCTATTTGGGATTTAGGAATTAAACAACAATCAGTCGCAGGTTCTCCAGAATTGGCAGTTACGAAAGAAAAGTCGGCTTTTAATTTCATTGCCATCGGTGAGGGGAATTAAAATGAAAACTAACGAACTGAACTTAGTAGATCCTTAACAGGAGTTAGTCAAACATTTTGTAGCCCTCTCTAAACGGGATTTGGGGAGGGTTATCTATTAGAAATTTGAGTACTCATAAACTGTATCAAAGCTAATGCAACAAATGCCGATTTAAGTATTGTTTAATACTATTATTTCAATTTTTTTTTAAAAGAAGGCGATTTCTGAGAAAGATTTTACCTCTGTAGGGGTGGAAGCCGCCGTGATACTACGGTTAGGTTATGATCTCTCGGTAATTAATTTCCTGAGAATTACCGAAAAAGTTGATGGTGCGATCGCTGTTCTCAGCATAGTAGTGGGATGGGCAAGATGCCCAAGTTTTCCAGAAAATTTTCAGTAGTGATTTAGAATTCTTATATTAATATTTGTAAAGTCTTATAAATTGAAAAATTCAAGTATTTTTGACGTAAGTGGCATCATTATGTTCTGAAATCTTGTAAGCTTCTGAGTAAACTATAGAGTAAAAAAGATTAAGATAGTTAATAATGATTATCTCAATCGTGCAGTAAGAGGCGCTTAGGGCATGGTAGCTGACGCAATAACAGATTCAGTTCCCGTTACAGTTCTGACTGGCTATTTAGGAGCAGGTAAAACAACACTTCTCAATCGCATCCTGACTTACGAACATGGTAAAAAAGTAGCCGTGATCGTCAACGAATTTGGAGAAGTGGGCATTGATAACCAACTGGTTATTGATGCAGATGAAGAAATTTTTGAAATGAACAACGGTTGCATCTGTTGTACGGTGCGCGGCGATTTGATTCGCATCATCGGTAACTTGATGAAACGCCGCAATCAATTTGACCACTTGGTCATTGAAACTACTGGGATTGCCGATCCTGCACCAGTCATTCAGACATTCTTTGTCGATGAGGATATGCGGGAAAAGCTCAATTTGGATGCTGTAGTAACGGTGGTAGACGCCAAGCATATTTGGCAACACTGGGATGCGAATGAAGCACAAGAGCAAATTGCCTTTGCTGACGTGATTTTATTAAATAAAGTCGATTTGGTATCACCAGAACAGCTTGAGGAACTAGAAAAGCGGATTCGGGGGATGAATGCTATGGCAAAAATTTACCGAACCCAAAATTCAGAGGTATCGATGGATGCTTTGTTAGGGGTAAAAGCCTTCGATCTCGATCGCGCTTTAGAAATTGACCCAAATTTCTTAGGTGAAGATGCTCACGAGCATGATGAGAGTGTATACTCCATAGCTTTAGTGGAAAAAGGCGCACTCGATGGAGATAAGTTAAATAATTGGTTGGGAGAGTTACTGCGTACCCAAGGACAGGATATCTTCAGAATGAAAGGCATTTTAAACATTGCTGGTGAAGATAGCCGCTTTGTATTCCAAGGGGTACATATGCTGTTTGAAGGCAAACCAGATCGTCTTTGGAAACCGGGCGAAACTCGGAAAAACGAACTCGTCTTTATTGGGCGTAACCTTGATGAAGCCCAACTGAAGCAGGACTTTCTTGCTTGTAAAGCGTAAATAGGGAATAGGGAGTAGGGAATAGGGAATAGGGAATGAACTATTTGTTTGAAAAATTTAGCTATTTTCTATCCCCCAACTCCCACTCCCAACTCCCAACTCCCAACTCCCAACTCCCTCAAAAAAATCATGAACACCTCCTTAAAATCCAAGGATTTTGAAGAACAATATTCCGGGACACTTGCAGATTACGTGACAGCGATCGCATGGTCTCCGCAAGGTACATTTTTCGCCGTCGCCTCAGCAGCAGGGGAAGTTGTCTTGTGGGAAGATGAGGACTTAACAACTTTGCAAACCGAACAAGGTGAATCAGTAGATTGTGTCGCCTTTTCTAAGGATGGGCAATTTTTAGCTGTTGGGGGACAAGATGGCAAGGTCAGGATTTGGCAAGACAAAAAACTCATCGCTACTTTAGAAAATGCTCCTGCTTGGGTGGATAGACTTGCTTGGAGTCCTACCAACCATCTATTAGCTTTCAGCTTGGGACGTTACGCGCAAGTGTGGGATGCTGACACTCGCGAGGTAACCGTTACACTCAATTTTGAGAATTCCTCAGTATTAGGTATCGATTGGCGCTGTGATGGAAACTATCTGGCTATTAGTGGCGATCGCGGTGTCAAAGTCTGGGATTGTCAAAACTGGCATGACGAACCACACATCCTAGAAATTCCATCTGCTAGCTTAACTATGGGATGGTCATCCAATGGCAAATTTCTTGCCTCTGGTAATATGGATCGCACCATCACTGTTGTAGAATCCCAACTATTAATATCAGGTAACAGCCCTGAACCTTGGATTATGCGGGGCTTTCCTGGTAAAATTCGTCAACTTGCATGGTCGGACATTAGCACATCAGAAGCGCCTCTGTTGGCATGCTCTAGCGTTGACGGTATAGTTGTTTGGGAAAAGCAAGCTGATTCTACTGGTTGGGAAGCAAGAGTTTTAACTAATCATGTCGATATTGTGCAAGCTATTGCCTTCGCACCCAATAGCTTTCGACTAGCTTCAGCTGGTGCTGATGGATGGATTTGTCTTTGGAAAAATGCCCAGCAACTCTCGGAAATTCTCACAGGCGCATCATCTGAGTTTTCTTGTTTAGCATGGCATCCGCAAGGTAAGCAATTAGCTGCGGGTGGTAAGTATGGTGAATTGCTTGTTTGGTCAAAAACTTCTCGCGGTAAAGGATTTGGTTAGGGCGATTTTGAGAATGACTATCGAGTCAAAATTGGTTATGCTGTATCCAAAGAGCAATTACTTAACCATATTATGAAAGTAGCCAAATTGATTTTGTTAGCCTCTCCCATAATTGTTTCTTCTGCACTGCTGATAGCAAATCAAGCAGAAGCAACAATTGTGAAATCTGCACCTAGTCAATCTGATTCTGACTTGCTAATATCAAATGCTTCTCAAGAGTCAAATCCTATTTTGGACAAACTCGGTTGCCAATGCTCTAGTTGTACTAAAGCTGGACAGGAACTCCTTCAAGGCAAGTTACCGTCTGTTCGATAATGCTTACAGCAGTGGTAAAGTAGAGTGGGCAATGCCAACTAATGTACGGGCGGGGACGCCCGTACCACAAGAGCAGAGCATAGTGTGGTTTATTTATTTCAAAACTGTTGTAAAAAAATTAAGAATAGTCTGAAAATGTTATTTACCCTTGTGCTGTGGGAATACTGCTAATAGCGAAACCTTTAGATTCTGTTAGCAGTAAACTATGACTTTTCCATCTGTACAAGACAACTCTTTCATTGTAGATAGAGAAAGTTTGCTGCGCCGCATCACTTATCGAATTCGACGATCACTAAATCTTCAAGAAATCCTTAGCGTTACGGTAGCAGAACTCAGTTCTTTTTTGAAGACTGATAGAATAAAGATTTATAAATTTCATCCGGATGGTAGCGGACAGGTGATAGCGGAATATATCCGCGAGCAACGTTTGCCATCTCTTTATGGATTAAATTTTCCTGTAGATGATATTCCTCTCTCAGCTCGCGAACTGTTTATTAAGGCTCAAGTGCGAGTAGTGGTAGATGTTGATTCTTGCCAACTCGGTCAAAGTATCTTGAGAGATCCAGAAACTGGAGAGTTTGTGTATGAGGACTTGCGTTTCCGACCAGTCGATCCTTGTCATAACGAGTATCTGACAGCAATGGGAGTCAAAACTTCCTTAGTTTTACCCATCCTGCATCACGACCAACTTTGGGGACTATTGGTGTCTCACCATGCTGAATCGCGGATGTTTTCAGAATACGAACTCATGGTGGTTCAATTAGTCACAGATCAGCTTTGTGTTGCGATCGCTCAATCTATTTTACTTGCTGAGGCTCAAGAAAAAGCTCAACGTGAAGCTGTTATCAATCGCGTTGCCATGCTACTCCATTCCCAGTCTGCTATAGAATTACAAGCAGCATTAGAAGAAACTGTTGCCGCATTTGGAGGGTCTGGTGGTCGATTGTGCTTTAGATCGGAAGCGTTAGAACTTGAGAAGAATTCTGCCAAAAGTTTTGCTGAGTCGCTAGCAACAAAAAGAGAAGCTATCCGACTTTATACTTGTGGATCTCAACCCGTGACACACAAAGTCACTAAATATCAAATGTTGGAGGAGTACCACATCTGGTACGAACATTTTAAATCCAATAATTATCAAGCTTGGGCAATTTCAGACCTTCATCTTATTTCTAGCTTACGTAATCTACAGCCATTGTTTGAGTCAACAAAAATTCGCAGTCTTTTAATAGTGCCGCTTTCGTACCGCCAACAAGAAGTTGGATATCTCAGCATTTTCCGCAACGAATTTGAAACTGATATTCTATGGGCAGGACAGTTCGATCCTGATGAGAGGCAACTTTACCCTCGGCAGTCATTTGCTGTTTGGAGACAATCCGATAGACTGCAAATTCAACAGTGGAAAACTGTTGAGATTGAACTCGCTCAGACACTAGCGACTCACTTTGCTACTGCTATTCAGCAATATGAAATGTGCCACTCACTTGAAACGCTCAATGCCAATTTAGAACAACAAGTCACAGAACGCACGGCTAAACTACAACTAGCTGCGGAACAGTTAGCTCAAGCACTTCATGAGTTACAAGCTACACAAACCCAACTTATCCAACACGAGAAAATGTCTAGTCTGGGACAACTCGTTGCAGGGATAGCGCATGAAATTAATAACCCAGTGAACTTTATTTATGGAAATTTCATTCATATTGAAGAATATGTATACGATCTACTGAGATTACTGGAACTCTATCAGAACCAATTTCCCCATTCAGATTTAAAACTTCGCGAGTTAGCAGAAGACATAGATTTGGATTTTATTGCTCAAGATTTACCAAAAACCCTATCTTCCATGAAGATGGGAACCGATCGCATTCGGCAAATTGTTTTGTCTTTACGGAATTTTTCCAGGCTCGACCAAGCAGAAATCAAACCCGTTGATATTCATGAAGGAATTGATAGTACTTTATTAATTTTGCAATATCGATTGAAAGGCAAATCAAATAGATACCCTATTGAAGTTATCAAAGAATATGGCAAGTTACCTTTAGTTGAGTGCTATGCAGGACAATTGAATCAAGTGTTCATGAATATTTTGGTCAATGCTATTGATGCTCTTGAGGAGAAGTATAGCGAGTGGGACACCAGACAGGAGAAAAATCAGCTATTATCAATTCCCAAAATTCGTATTTCTACTGAAACGTTGGAAAATCATGTTAGAATTTGTATTGTTGACAACGGACCAGGAATCAGCGAATCTATCAAAAATCGTTTGTTCGATCCCTTTTTTACCACTAAAACTGTCGGCAAAGGTACAGGGTTAGGGCTATCTATCAGTTACCATATTGTTGTTGAAAAGCATCAAGGCAAACTTGAGTGCTATTCTAACCCCACTCAGGGTACAGAATTTATAATTGTGATTCCACAACGGCAAACCTTATGATTGTGTGAGTGGAAATAAGAAGTTGTTATGTCAAAAAAGTTACTATTAACCCAATCCCTACGAACTCTCCTCATTGCTCTGACTATAGGATTTTTTGGGTGTAATAATCCAAGTCAAGTGACAAACATCTCATCGGTTAATACTGCTACGTCTAACGAACTCACCAACAACCTCCCCAGAGTTGTAGCAACAACGAGTGTGTTGTGCGACTTAACCAAACAAATTGCACGAGAAACAGTTAATTTAACTTGCTTGATCCCCTCAAATTCTAACCCTCTGCTTTATGAGCCAAAGCCAGAAGACGGCGACGCAATTGAGCAAGCTCAACTCATTTTATATAATGGATACGATTTTGAACCAAATTTGAGCAAACTTATTAGGACACGTAATAATTCAGGGTTGAGAGTTGCAGTTGCTCAACGAGCAGTTTCCAAGCCAATCAAGTTTAAGGTAGAGAAGAAGACGGTGGTTAACCCTTATGTTTGGCATAATCCAAAAAATGTAGTTGGTATGGTTGATGTCGTGAGTCGTAATTTAGGTAAAACAGTTCCTGAGAATGTATCATTATACAACAGCAACGCGCAGAAAATTAAACAAGAGCTAAATCAGTTGAATACTTGGATTGCAGCACGAATTGAGAGTATTCCTGAAAATCACCGCAAATTGATCGCAACTCGTAACGCTATGGCTTATTATGCTAGAGCATACGATCTGGGTTATGCAGTTGTGTTAAGAGGTACAAATTCTGAGGGGATGCCAACTCCTAAGCGGACAAAAGCACTAGCTAAATATATTAGGAAAAATCAGATACCAACACTTTTCACAGAAACGACACATAACAGCAATGCGATCGCAACTGTCGCTGAACAAGCAAATGTAAGAGTGTCAGAAAGGCAATTGTTTGTTGATAGTTTGGGTGAACCGGGAACTGAAGCAGATACTTATCAAAAAATGATGGTTGCTAATACGCGAACAATTGTAGAAGGTTTGGGAGGGACATATCTCATGTTTGAACCAGCTGCTACAAAGTAAAAGAAATGTGTCATTGGTCATTTGTAAGGCTTTTCTTATTATAGATCCTCCCCCAATACTACTCTCCTAAGCGGAAATTAGAACCCCGGTTTCTTCAAGAAACCGGGGTTCTGATACTTCAACGATTGTAATCCCTTGCAGTATTGGGTGGGGGATGAGAGAAATTCGCTTTTGTATGTAGTAATACAAAAATTTCTTATTCGCATAAAATAGGTAACGCGATCGTATTGAAGCCTGTAGTCTAGTTGTTGTTGGGATAAATTAAGCAACAGACCGAGATGTTTGAAACTAATACTTTTATCTCAACATTTTTATTGTCATAAATTGTCTGAGAAGCACTAGTCATACAGGAGCATCTGTGTATGTTTGAGCTTGATAGTACAAATCACGTGCTAAATACAGATAAAGGTTTAGGTCTGACTCCTAGCACGCACACTTATAGAGATTTAGTTGGTCTGTCCGATCCTAACGATTTAAACAGCTTAAGTTTTGGTGGTCGTAGCAGTTCTAATTTAATGCTCAACAGTTTCTCGATAGATGAGTATGCACCACTGATAGAAGGCTTCGATCCTTATGTTCTAGTTAATAGAGGTGAAGATATTACAGGCTCTAACTTTAACAGTGTAGAGGCTGGATATGCTCAAACGAATTGGGATACTTATTTATCGCCTCAACCTGTTGATTGGTTTGGCTTGACAGGTTATTCGGCTCAACCTAGTCATGAGTTTGGTAATGGTAATAGCTCTACTCAAACCACTGATTGGTTTAGTCAAAATTTGATCGATCCACAATTGATAACAAAAGCAAGAACGCTAGCTGCTGATAGTCAATTCAATCGCAACGATATGATGGCGATTTTCCGCGATGCTAAAGATGGTAATGTCATAGATGCTAATGAATTAAAAGACTTACGCACGCTTGTAAGTAATGCTAATCGCTTTAATATCCCAGATGATGTTCGTGTCTTGTCTAATAAGATTGTCAATGGTAATGCTGCTAACATAAAATATCAAGGTCAAAATCTAGGAAATTTATTTGCTGGTAGCACTGGTGACCAAATGGAAAAGCTCATTGGTAAGTGGTTTTTGGGTAGCGATCGCCCAACAATCCCGACGAATTACACTTATCGACAAGCCAATGGTTATTTATTTCAAAATGGTGTGAGTTATCAAGATGTTAAGCAAGGTGGACTTGCAGACTGCTACTTTATGGCTGGTTTGGCGGAAGTGGCTTTACATTCGCCCAGTAAAATTCAGAGTATGTTTACAGACAATGGTGACAATACATACACGGTGCGCTTTTATAACAGTGGAGTTGCTGACTATGTAACGGTAGATAAGTATTTACCTACAAACTCGTCAGGGAATTTTGTTTATGCTCAACAAGCTAAGTCTGATGGAGGTAATTACAAGGATTTATCTAATGAATTGTGGGTGGCTCTAGCAGAAAAAGCCTATGCTCAAGTCAATGAGTCTGGATGGATAGGTCAAGATAATACCAATTCTTATCTAGGTATTGAGTATGGTGCAGATAACAAAGTTATAACTCACGTTACAGGACGTAATGCAAGTTCTAGTTCTTTAGATTTCAACTCTATGGTCAATGCATATAAGGCTGGTAACCTTATGGGTGTAAGTTCTTATAATTCTGGAGTTGCATCTAATATTGCTCCCAATCACGTGTATGTTGTCACAAATTACGATTCTTTTACTCAGCAATTTACTCTCTACAACCCTTGGGGATTGGATGGAGGTAACTATGAAGGTAAATTCAAGCCCGGTACTATCAAACTTTCTTTCAATGAATTGAAAGCTAGTTTTGCTAGTTGGAGTTATACAACTTAAGTAGGGAGTGGGGAGTGGGGAGTAGGGGAAGAGGGATTTGCGATAAGTGAAGATTAACGGCTAAAGCCGTATCGCAACTCGCCCAAACGAGACAACACAAAAACGAGGTATTCAATGGTATGAAACTGATTGTACTCAAGCTATCATGTGTGCTTGCAATGGCAGATTTTGGCAAGTCTTTTGTAAGTTTACTTCACACATCTCCTATATATGATTCATCCTTAGTTATGGCTGCTGAAAAAACTCAACAATCTCAGAGTGTACAAATTACACAAGTGACTCTGTTGGCTAGGGAAGAAAAAACACCACCAGTCGGACACCCACCAACTCTCAACCGAGATATTGGGTTTGCTTCCGTTTTTCTCCGTTTAGAAAATCTTCAAGAAGCTAATTCTCAAATCACCATTCAAAACATTAAAATTGTTAATGTGAGTCATGGGCGATCGCAAAACTTTAGTTATTCTCCACAAAAAATTACTCTGCGTCCGTTAGAAAATTCCGAGCAAGCATTCCATTTAAAAAATAAAACAGGATATGTGGGTACGGGTAAAGTCAAAGCAGTTGTGACCTACCAAATTGGGGAGCGAGTCAATGCTATGACTTCTGCTCCTGTAGAAGTAGAGCGAAGGTAACCCCTTCACAAGCGCCAAAATTCATCTGGTAAAAGGTTATTAAAAATTAATTTTGAGGTGGTATCTACAACCAGGGTAAGAGCATGTCATGCTCTCTTGTTGAATATCTTGCTTTATGTTAGAGGTCATTTATAAAGTAAATCTTAAATCATCAAATGTATTGTGTGGTTGGGGAGAACGAAATAATACCCAATCATTCGATGAAATGTTGGGTTTCGTTCCTCAACCCAACCTACAATCGCCAAATGTATTGTGTGGTTGGGGAGAACGAAATAATACCCAATCATTCGATGAAATGTTGAGTTTCGTTCCTCAACCCAACCTACAATCGCCAAATGTATTGTGTGGTTGGGGAGAACGAAATAATACCCAATCATTCGATGAAATGTTGGGTTTCGTTCCTCAACCCAACCTACAATCACCAAATGTATTGTGTGGGTTGGGGAGAACGAAATAATACCTAATAATTCGATGAAATGTTGGGTTTCGTTCCTCAACCCAACCTACTGCAAAAATTTGTTATTCGCACGAGAACTCTAGACTAAATGCTCTTGCGCCTCTACGATAGATTCATCGTTAAATTTTACAATTATTATGCCCCTCTGTCACTTCCTTATTGGTGTTCCTGGGAGCGGTAAATCAACATTGGCGATTGAACTCGCAAATCATGGTCATTACATTATTGTCTCCACTGACGAAATTCGTTCTCAACTCTACGGTGATGCTACTATACAGGGCGTGTGGAGTGAAGTGGAAACGGAGGCGATCGCACAAATCTCCACAGCCCTACAATCTGAAAAGGGTGTCATTTATGATGCAACAAACTGCAAACGTAGCTTCCGGATGGATTTCTTGCAAAAGGTCTCCATGATATCAAGGCAAAATCTCACCTGGGTTGCATGGTATCTAGACACACCTATAAATATATGCATGGAGCGGAATCAAAAGCGCGATCGCGTTGTCCCTCAAGAGATTATTGAAAGTATGTCTAAATCTCTGCATAACTTTCCGCCCATCGCTGCAGAAGGTTTTGCAGTTGTTGATAAAATTGATATGACGGCATTTCGACCCAATACTCAAACTTTTCAAAAACAGCTTCAACAGCGCCTCCAACTGCAACGCCGCATTATTAACCACAAGAATCGGACGCAACACGCCAATATCGTTTTCCATCGCTACAGCAAGTTACTAGATTTTGACCGCTTAATACATCTTATCTCCCTGATTATTGAGTATCCCGGTATTGGTAATTTGCACGCAACCAATCCTAGTGTGCTGGAGTCTATTTTTGGTCATGTACCGGATTTTAACAGCGATATTGCTGAAATAGCAGCGATCGTAGCAAAAAGGCGCGGTCAAATTTATGCTTGTGAAGATGCGATCGCAGCCGACTTGCAGTGGCTTGGAGAGAAGGGAGTCATTACCTACAATGAACAGTTAACAGTAGAAAGTTCTGTTGACGAACCCATAACATCCACTCATCCGTACTCCGATACCGAACCCTTCGAGCGGTTGATTGGAATTATTCAATTTATACTCCACAATCCCTTTCTTCCCGATACCAGTGGTGGAAGTTTGTCAACCTTAGCAAACGCACTTGTGCAAGCTGGAATTATTCACGGAGATGGTTTAGCAACTCTCCGTAAAGATATTGAGAAAATTCTCAAACCCTATAAAATATTGCCTGATTTTCCTATGCGAAATGGTTATTTTTCTGGTACGGGAATTCTTTCCAAACAAGAATTAATTAAGGTTTTTGAAATGCTCCAGTCACAAGCTAAGAGTCTTGATGACCCAATACTATTAGATTTCTACGAAGATTTTAGGCAACGAATGATACAGACAAAACTGCTGAATTCTAGTGAAAATGTGTATCCAGTCCGGTCTATTGCTCACCATTCCATGATTAACAACCAGTATTTACACGGTGATGCATTGGCAAATAAGCAGTTGCAGTCACAATTAGAAGAAGCGATCGCGAGCGGTCAATTGCTTGAATTAAATCGCTTCACTGATGGCGGTCGCTATGCGGGAGATGAAAGAAGTTTTTTCTTAGTCTATCCCTTGCAAATTGTTTTTCATAACCTTGCTTGGTACTTGGGTTATGAGTGCGTGGGTGGGAAAGAACCCGGATTGCTCAGATTTGAGAGGTTGGATCGTCTGTTTTTAGGTCGAACGCAGAACCAAGTGCGATCGCGACAAGAACAAGAAAAATCTTTACAGCGATTGCAAACCTTGTTAAAAGCCAGTGCGGGATTATTTTTAGGTTACAGTGTTGCTGACCAACGCCAGTTTCTCAACCAAGATAAAAAGAAGCGTTCCGAAGTATGCGTGACAGTAGAACTTTGGTTCAATGACGCAATATATAAGTTTGTTATTGAAGGAACAAAGCGGTTTGCACGGATAAAAATGTACTGTCCGGAGTCCAGTACGAAACAAAAACTTCCCCCATCAATATTTTGTTTTAAAGAGAAAACAGGAGACAAACTATTTCCCAATCGTTTTCAAGTTATATTACCAAAATGGTCTTTAAATGATTTTGATTTATGGCGGTGGATTGTAGGTTTTGGTGGAAACGTAAAAGTTATAAAACCACCAGAATTAGTCAACAGAGTCAGAGAAATCGGTAGAGAAATTGTTGAAATTTATGACAGTAGGTTGGGTTGAGGAACGAAACCCAACATTTCATCAAATTATTGGGATCGCTTCGTTTTACTCAAACCACACAATATTAGGACGGGCGGGACGCCCATTTCACAAGAATTATCAACAATGTTTGTGTGTTTTGTCATTCGCATAACTTGTGGTTTTATCTGCAAGCGCTTCTGCAATACTGAGTATTACAAGCTAATTCAATTTGTTTACATATTGTTACGTATCTCAAAAGAATCAAGATTTTTGGAGAATACCAAATATCGGGACTCTACAATGCCTAAACTCCAATTGTTTCCTCACTTCTTCATACTTCAACGATTGGTCGATGGTTCCCTCAACCAAAGCCAAAACTTAATTACGGCAATGCGAAGATGGGTTTTAATCAATTGGTTTTATGGAGAAGAAAGTAACGATTTTGACTGCATTCAAACAAGCGGATTCACATTTCATCAATGGAGTCAAGATTTTTTTAACCAAGATTTCTTAAAATTACAATCTTCATTTCAATCGGGACATCCATTAGGAAATTTATTAGAAAAAAATTACGAGATATTAAGACCTCATCATCAACTATGCCCTTGTTATAAAACGACTGTAGATTGGTTGCGTTTTTATAATTTTAGTGTTGATGATTGGTTGGAAAATTTACAGCAACATATTTATATATCTGAAGCAACAATTACGAAAGTTATTCGCGATCGCTTGTTTGTCAAAGTTAGGAAAACACTACAGGCGGACATAAATTGTCTGATAGTCAAACAGTGTCTTAAATACGGAAAATCTTTACTTTATAAAAATAATATTATCTATAGGGTTGAAAAATTACCTGAATGGCTATCAACAAAGGGATCAAACAAGAGACAAGTATCGAGTACCGTTGTTCCGGAGTTAAGTTCTAGCGAACTCGCCGACTTAGCTCAAGCATTGGATATGTTGACTTTTCTCGACCCCAAATTAGCACCTATCGCTGATAAGATTTCTACAGAAGTTTATGGAACTCGACGTGTATTTTTACATATTGATTATATTTTACCAGAAGACGTTCAAATTCATGTTGATAATTTACAAGAACAGCTACAAGAGAATTGGTGTGAGCCAGAGATTAAACCAATATTATTTCACTATACAAGCGCTCGGTTAGGTGCTAAAAAATGTTTGGTGTATCCGGTATGTATTTATTACGTACAAAGAGCAAAATATCTTTGTGCTTATGGAGTGAATCCACGTGGCGAGTTGAATTGGTATAATTATCGTTTGGAAAAAATTAAATTTTTATTTTTTGTTGATTGGAAGGATAAAATAATTCCTTCACAATTATTAAATAAATATTTAAAAAATCAACTTCCTCAACCAGAAGATGTTGAAGTAGAAATGAGCAAGACTTGGGGATTTGATGTTAATAATATTTCTCGCTTAATGCTCTTGCGATTTAATGCTGACTATCACCGACGTTACATCCAAAATACTGTTCGCCACGAGACATTTACTAGAATAAAATCTCCAGACAAGATTGCAGAAATTATTCGCAAATATGCACATAGCGATGGAGAAGCAAAATTATTACATGGAATCTTGAAGAAATATCCTAACGATGCATATTACACCGTCATGTATCGCGATCGCGATTATAACGTGATGATGCGTTTACTAGCTTGGGGTGCAAATGTCGAGGTTCTATTACCTATGGAATTACGGGAACAAATTGCTCAGAGTGTTCGCGAGACTCATAAGTTTTATGATGAAGAAAGTAGAGCGATCTGTACAATAAATAATCGTTAATATTATTACCCCACCCTAACCCAGACCTTGGAAAGGGGAGGGAATAGGAAATCTAGTTTCCCCCCTTTCTAAGGAGGGAACTGGAAATTCAATTTCCCCCCTTTCTAAGGGGGGATTAAGGGGGGTATCACTTAATATAAAATCCTCGTCTCAAAGCTTCAATCCGTTTGTGAATTGGTGGATGAGTATGTTTTAGCCAGTGAAAAGTACCTGTTTCTTCTTTGATTGGGACTCTTACCCATAAAGTTGACATCTGTTCTCGGTTCTTTTTTGGTGGTTGAAAGGGAAGTCTGTCTAGGGTTGCTAAGGCTGATACCATTGCATCAACACTGGTAAGTCTTGCAGCAACCGCATCAGCATGATATTCTCGCCAACGACTATGCCAAAAAGTCAATAGTGTCACCAAAAATTGGGTCATTGATGGTAGCATCAACAACACTAGCCAAATTACGACACCCGTAAAAAACCCCATTGCTTCTTGCCAATTTCCGAACAAACCATAAATTAAACCTGCACCTAACATTAACAATGCCACAAATCTTCCCAAGTACCACACCACCAGCAGCATCGGTGTAAATAGTATCATCATGACTCCACCCCAAGCTGCGGAAAGTAAGGTTTTTGCCATGGTATCTAAATTCGCAATATGACCGATTTCATGAGCCATAACTGCTGCAACCTGTTCCCGATTCAAGTGCTTGATTAAACCCGTGGTTGCTACTACCATTGAGTAGGAACGGGTTGCTCCGACTGCATAAGCATTAGCGTTATCATCGCACAGTTCAATTCCTACTACAGGAGGCTTGGGTATATTTTCTGCGATCGCAATATCTCGAACTGCGGTGCATAACCATTGTTCTTCATTTGAGTATAGTCCCTTTTCATCGAGTAGATATGGGTTAATCACTCGTATATTTCTTTGATTGATGTAGGTCGGAACTGCGGAAAAATATTGGTAAGTGGTGGATATAACCCAGTAAAGACTTGGTAAACCAATACAGACTAAGAAAAACAAACCAATGATAAAACTGAATGCACCTTGTTGAAAAAGCAGCACTCCATAATAACTTGCACATAAGCCATAAATAAAAACACCAAAACAAAACAACGTCATAATTGTGATGACAGCTAAATTACCCCGAGCATTTTTAAATTTCATGGCTGGACTCCATTTGGATAAATGACTGGTCTTGAAATTCAAGATGCTGTAATTTACCATCCCAATGGAAACTCGCCTTTCCAACCATGAACTAAACTAAGACCTGGATTGCCAAATCCAAAATCCACAATTAAATTGGTTCCAATGGAAAGAATAATCAGCGAGTTTCTTGCTTTGCACAATTTTCAACGTGCTTGGGAAAAGGTAGCCGAAAAACGCGGATGTGCGGGTCTGGATGGGGAAACTATCGATGGTTTTGCTCGCAACCAAGCGATGAATATTTATCAATTACGCGATGCTGTCGCTAATGGTAGCTACGAACCCCAAGCTTGTAAACAAGTTATCATACCTAAAAGAAACGGAAACTTGCGAGAATTGAAAATACCAACCGTGCGCGATCGCATTGTTCAGCAAGCTTTATTAAATGTGCTGGCTCCAATTGCAGAGGAAAATTTTTCTCCAGCAAGTTTTGCCTATCGTCCGAATTTATCTTATCTTAACGCAGTTGAAAAAATTGCCGATTTGCGAGACGATGGTTACAACTGGGTGTTTGATGCCGATATTACCAAATTTTTTGATAATATAGAGCATTCCAGGTTATTACAGCAAGTTCGGTTGCATCTCGACCATCCAGGGATTTTATGTTTAATAAAATCGTGGATATCAGTTGGTGTTTTAACTAATGAAGGTTTAGTGTTATCCCAAAAAGGGATTCCGCAGGGTGCAGTTATTTCGCCGTTATTAGCGAATATTTACCTGCATGAATTTGATGAAGTTATCACTGCAACTCATTTACAGCTCGTGCGCTATGCAGATGATTTTCTCGTTTTAGCTCGTACTCAAGCAGAGATTTTAGAAGCCAAAATAGAAATCATTAATCTGTTAGATTCGATGGGATTGACACTCAATATAGAGAAAACTCAAGTAACCACTTTTGAACGCGGTTTTTGTTTTCTCGGTCATGGTTTTTTAGATAAGGCTATTTTCCCAGTAGATACAAATCGACCAAAGCTGAAATCCGAAGACGAACAACCACCACAGCAAAATCAACGTAAAAAAAAACTGCCACCATCCTATCGTCAAAACAACAGATATTAGAAATAGAAACAGAACCAGAAACAGAAGATTTTTTAGAACAACAGTTTCCGGAACAGCAACGGAATATCGCATTTCTGCATCAACCCTTTCTGACAGAGACAGACAGGGAAGAAATCGGAGAAGATAACGATGATAAAAATAGTCCTTTACAAAAGAACATCTGGAATCGGGAAATGGCTGCAATTTATCTGATTGAGCAAGGAACAAGTATTTATAAAGACCACCAACGTTTTATTATTCATGTCAGCGAAAAGCCAAAACTCGAAATCCCAATTCGAGAAGTTGAGCAAATCATGATTTTTGGCAATATTCAACTTTCAACTCCTGTGATTAACGCTTGTTTACACGAAAAAATTGCCGTATTATTTCTCAATCAATCGGGTCAATATCACGGACATTTAGCGAGTGAGGAGTCCACAAATCTCGATAATCATTTAGTCCAAATGGAACGACGTAATCATGATGAATTTCAATTTCATGTATCTAAAGCAGTTGTTTACGGAAAGTTAATCAATTCTAAGCAGCTATTAATACGATTTAACCGCAAGCGGAAAATTGCAGCAGTTGAGAAGGCGATATATGGTATTAGTCAAGATATTGATTCTCTGGATTTAGTTGATGATTTAGATTCTCTGCGTGGTTATGAAGGAATTACAGCCGCTCGATATTTCCCAGCATTTGGGGAGTTAATTACCAATCCCAATTTTGAGTTTTCTCTTCGCAACCGTCAACCACCTACTGACCCGATCAATTCCTTGTTAAGTTTCGGTTATACTCTTTTGTTTAACAACGTCATGAGTTTTATTATTGCTGAAGGGCTTTCTCCTTATATTGGTAACTTTCACTATGGAGAAAGGCAAAAGCCTTATTTAGCTTTTGACCTCATGGAGGAATTTAGGTCTGTGATTGTTGATAGTTTAGTTTTGAAAATCATCAATAACTTTGTGTTTAAAACTCAAGATTTTGATGTGTTGTCGAGTACAGGGGGGGTATATTTGAATCAATCTTCTAGGCGAGTTTTTCTGAAACAGTTTGAAACCCGTATGAATGAAGAAACATCCCACCCAGATTTGCAATCTCAAGTTACCTATCGTCATGCAATTCAATTGCAAGTCAGACGTTACAAGCGTTGTTTATTATCAGGAACTCCCTATGAAGCCTTTTTAAGACCTACTTAATTATTTTGCATATAAAGAATAAGCCTGACTTTTGAGAAAAGTCGGGCTTATTGTCTACAAGCACAGGCTAAACCAACAGAATTTTGCCAATAATTTTGAATAGTAATCGATTATGTATTTTGAGTAAAATAACTTATACTTTTATTAATTTATACTTTTAGAAATAGACACCTTGCCATCAGCTATCCCCCACCGATTGGGTTAAATCGGAATAATTGGAAATTTGGCCATCACAAAATGTTTGACGACGGCACTTGTTGCCCCACCGATTGGGTTAAATCGGAATAATTGGAAATAATCTTTGTTCAAAAGAAGAGCTGTTCTCTTGAAGGCCCCACCGATTGGGTTAAATCGGAATAATTGGAAATGCAAACCATTACCACCACGCGAAGAAGAGTTAGCTCCCCACCGATTGGGTTAAATCGGAATAATTGGAAATACCAAGAATCAACGAAGCACAAAGAGCAACGAAGGAAGCCCCACCGATTGGGTTAAATCGGAATAATTGGAAATGCAATAGTAAAATTTCCACCGCTTCCATTAACCCCACCGATTGGGTTAAATCGGAATAATTGGAAATTAAAGTGTACTGATCACGAAAATGGAAATCGGACAGACCCCACCGATTGGGTTAAATCGGAATAATTGGAAATTCAAAGTTAGGAACAGAAGAAAAGTTTTGAGAATCCCCCACCGATTGGGTTAAATCGGAATAATTGGAAATCAATATAGATGGATACAGTCAATTGACAAATGCTAAGCCCCACCGATTGGGTTAAATCGGAATAATTGGAAATCTCCAGCTTTAACACGAACACGGGGGTTTCCGGTACCCCACCGATTGGGTTAAATCGGAATAATTGGAAATCCAATAATCCTCAAGTACATGTTGATCCCACTTCACCCCACCGATTGGGTTAAATCGGAATAATTGGAAATAGGTTAAGAATCCCAACAAACGCCAAAGTGGAAACCCCCACCGATTGGGTTAAATCGGAATAATTGGAAATGATTCCGATGGCAAAAGCCAGAAAATCAAGGAGATGTCACCCCACCGATTGGGTTAAATCGGAATAATTGGAAATACAACAAAAAATGTTACCACTACCGGAGCACCTGCAAGGCCCCACCGATTGGGTTAAATCGGAATAATTGGAAATTCAAAACTCTAATAAAAGAGAAAACCGGGGGTTTTTCCCCACCGATTGGGTTAAATCGGAATAATTGGAAATAATAAAGGAACTCTTCCTGATGACCAAGCGTTACCATTCCCCCACCGATTGGGTTAAATCGGAATAATTGGAAATAGCGTATGTTTCATTTTGATCGCACTTTTCTTCGTTGACCCCACCGATTGGGTTAAATCGGAATAATTGGAAACACGACATTCAACCCTCTGCGCCCAACGCAAGGGGAACCTACCAAAATGTCAGTATCGGTTTTGTTTGGGTAGCAGGAAGTATTCCCCAAGGGGATGCACTACAATATTGTCCTCAAACACAAGAAACAGTCAAAAAGTTAAACCGCGAGCATTTTACACTCTAACGTAGTAGGAAGGAACCTTAGCAATTGAATAAAAGTTTTTTGTTGAGCATTTCCACCTTACAAGTATTTTACAAATCCAATAGAATTACTATATAATTGAAAATTGCTCAAAGTTGACAATCCCAAAAAGTCTTAATTATGAAAACCGAACGCGAACGCGAAAAGTTAATTCAAGATATCAATGACCTGCTAAATCAAGCTTATGATAGTACTCTAGATGAAATTTACACCTTCCTGCAAAAAATCGAAGAAGAAGAAAATTTAAAAGCATATGAGCTAGCTAAAAAAGAGGCTGAGGTTGAAGGCTCAGTGTCATGGGAAGAAGCTAAAAAAGAACTAAAAACAGAAAGAAAAAAGGAAGTTGCGTGAGTTATAGAGTTGAAATATTAAAAGGAGCGTTAAAACAACTTAAAAAATTATCACCAGAGCTTCAAGAACGCATACAAGTTAAAATTATGGCTTTGTCAACTTAGACCAGAGTTTAAACCTTGGGATTTACTTCAATGGATATGCATTGAAAAAGATAGTAAAAAAGAACATGATTACGATATCCGCAACCAGTTAATGCATAATCTGTTGGGATTTAACGAGCAAGAAGTCATTCAATCCTTATTAGGAAACTCAACTACATCAACTGACACAGATGTTCTGACAACATATCAAAAAGCTGTGAAAGAAAAATTTCTTAATCAAATAGACCGCTTAGGTCTTACGTATAATGAGAGGCAGTTGTATGATGAATTGGAAGCGATCGCAAACGACATCACTTGAGCGCCGCAGTTGCGCGAACCAGGAGGTGTATTTATCGAACGCTTGTTATATAACATTCAAATACTTATCAGTCATAGCTTTGAACCATCCATTGCTACAATGAAGTGAAGAATCTAGCAGCTTAAATAAGAGATTAGTATGTCCTACCTTTTACTTAGTAGCCAAGAAATCGCCCGACGAGGAAAGGAACTTTATCAAAGAAGTATCCGTACCAAAGTTGAGACGGAAGAGAACATTGGCAAAATTATCTCAATTAATGTTGAAACAGGAGACTACGAAATCGGTGATGATTTAGTTGAAACGAGCCTTCGGTTACGAGCCAAGCAACCTGATGCAGCACTTTGGGGAGAAAGGATTGGTTTTGATGCCGTTTATGCAATTGGTGGTACATTGATTAGGACACCACAGTGATACATGGAACTGTAGTTGGACTTCAAGCAAGAATAGGTGTAATTCTTCTTCCTCCAGAACATTCGGCTATAGAAATTGAGTGTGTTGTTGATACAGGGTTTGAAGGTTTCTTAACCTTGCCGCCCTCTGTCATTGCCGATCTTGATTTGCCTTACCTCATCAACATTAATGCAAACCTTGCTAATAACTCCACTGTGGAAACTGATGTTCATTTGGCAACAATTGTATGGAATGGTGTGGAGCGTAATGTTGCAGTGCTAGCGATGGGTCGTCGTCCACTCATTGGAACGGCGTTGCTCGAAGATTATCATCTTAGTATAGATTTTTGTGAGGGTGGTACAGTTCTAGTTGATGACATTTTGTAATCTTGAACAACTAGGCAGGCTTTCGGGGTAGTTGGAGTTCGGGAGCCAGTCTGGTGACGTTGCGATCGTTACTGTAGCTATCCGCAACCCTTTATTTCATAGATTACTAGGTTTACAAGAACAACAAGTTTTTGAAGCTTGGAAGAGTAACAATAAAAATGCTTGGACACAGAAAATTTTAGATTGTTTAAATTTTGTTGCCGAACAAGAATTTACCTCTTTACAAAAGGCTAGTCTTATGTATCCAGTGCATCAAGATTTAAAACAAGCGTTAATTGATTATGAGTTACAAAGCTTCAGCAATCTATTATCTGAGTAAATATTTTGACATATCGGCTACTATTATGATGTGCGGACATTATCAAGCCTGATTCCTGGGGCAAGCTGAGTTGTAAAGGAATATATTGTGCGATCGCCAATCCTTCATACTTCGCAAACGATATATCAATGACCTGCTAAATCAAGCTTATGATAGTACTCTAGATGAAATTTACACCTTCCTGCAAAAAATCGAAGAAGAAGAAGAAGATTTAAAAGCATATGAGCTAGCTAAAAAAGAGGCTGAGGTTGAAGGCTCAGTGTCATGGGAAGAAGCTAAAAAAGAACTAAAAATAGAAAGAAAAAAGGAAGTTGCGTGAGTTATAGAGTTGAAATATTAAAAGGAGCGTTAAAACAACTTAAAAAATTATCACCAGAGCTTCAAGAACGCATACAAGTTAAAATTGATGATTTAGCTACAGAACCTCGTCCAAGTGGGGTGAAAAAGCTAAAAGGTCAAGAAAATGCTTACAGAATAAGAGTATGCGAGTATCGCATTATATACGATATTTTTGACATCGATATTAATCAATGCGATCGCTACTATTGGAGAATTGAGATCGACGATCGCGCCCTATACAACAGCATTTTTCGTCATTCGCATCACGCACGGCTGCAATTCGAGTCATTTCTGCAACACTTGAGATGACGAGCGATAGGCTGAAGATTAACGGTAAAAGGAAAACCAGTTCTTTTTACTTCGCGAATGTTCTGTCTTTACGTATTGTTACATAGATAAAAAGAATCGGTATTTTTGAGCGACTTCAAGTTGCTCATTATACAATTCTTCTGTATCTGGATATTTTAATTCAACTTATTTACCCCTTGAAGTCAGAGTATGACTGATGAAGCAATCTATAAGGCAATTACCTTTGCACCAGTGCAAGGATTTATCGAAAAATCGCGGAAGTTGAGGGACTTGTATGGTGCGTCGTTAATTTTGTCCTATCTCAGTCAGCAGATAGTTCTAGCTGCAGATAGCCGAGATGATGTGACAGTAATTTCCCCTGCAAACATCAGTGTCCAAAAAGGAATGCCGAACCGCATCCTAATTAAAGGTCATTTTACCAAAGAAGCAGCGCAAGAGGTATTGTTGGCTGCTTGGCAAAATATTCTCTCAGTGTGTCGCAACTGGATTGAGCAAGAATTACCTAATTATGAATATGAATGGGAACGTGAGTGGGGACATTGGGGAAACCATACTTGGGAAATATTTTGGGGAGAGGGGAATTCGATCGCATCTGCAATGGAGGATTTGGAAACCCGCAAACTTTCCCGTGCTTGGACTGCAATTAATTGGATTGGAGAAAGCTCGAGTTTAACAGGTACGGATGGTATTGCATTTCCAGGATTGGGGGGAAAAAATCGTAATCCAATCACAAGAAATTTGACCTATCGCTCCGAGCTAGATGAGATCCGAAAGTTTTACAAATCATTAGCAGAGATAACTGAAAATCGAGAAAACTCCCAAGAAGCAGAACCAGAAGCAGATGAATCAGACGCAGATGAAGAAAATTCCCAGGAGGAAGTTCAACTCGAAGGTAAATTTGTCGCACTGAACGAACAATTGAGTATTCCTGAATTAGTTAAACGTCTGGTGACCTGCGAGGATGTGAGAAAAAATATAGGAATAGCAGGTGAAAAAAATTCCTATTTTGGAAGATTACCCAAAGGATTTAAAGAAATTCGTCGCAAGCCAACTGAAACTCAACCCGGACAATGGACAGGTTGGTTTATGGGGGATGGGGATGAAGTGGGGAAAAAACTGAAAAAAATGGCTAATGGTGAAAACCCAGAAGAGGAAATCAGGGTATTTACTAGGAAATTGAGGAACTGGGGTAAAGATTTTTATAGATATTTGCCAAGTCAAAAACTAGGACGAGTCATTTATGCGGGTGGTGATGATTTTTTAGGTGTCATTTACAGTAAAAAACCTAAAAACCCAAATCCTGCATTAACTGCATTGGAATGGTTAATGACATTAAATGATAAATGGCACGAACATGACCAAAAAATTAATGTTAGTGTCGGTTTTGTCTGGGTTGCAGGGAGTGTTCCTCAGCGAGATGTATTACAACACTGTCGTCAAGCACAAGAGACAGCCAAAAATTTAAACCGCAATCGCGTGACAATCCGGATCGTGTTTAATAACGGACAGTATGTGGATTGGACTTGTCCTTGGAAGTATTTGCATATCCTCAAAAGTTACTGCGATCGTGATGGTAACACCTATCCAGAATGGGAAAATAAAGGTCGAGATCCCAAATACGAACCCAATTGGGCGCATATATTTAGCGATTTAGCCCAACTCAAAGCGCGTCATGCTTTTGGATTAGCAGAAAACCGTCGTCCGAATGCGATCGAAAGTCAAACAGCTAATAACAAGGCTAGAAGCATAATAATTCAAAATCGTCGAGCTTTCATTAGTTTTTTGGAAATATACTTTCCTAATTGGAGTCAAGTATTACAGCAAAACGAAATACTAATTGTTGGAGCCAAAGATGGTACAGATAGTTACATAGTTGCACAAATGATGATTAATTGGATTGAAGATTTAATAACAATTGGTTGGTACTTATGTTCAAATACCTTATTATCATCAGACCTTTAGGTTTTTTATATGGAAGCGCAGGTGCATTTTTATCACCAGAAAATTTAGTTGGACGTTCTGGAGAAAAATTTCCACCTAGTGCAGCAACCATATCAGGATTATTTTTTAATGCTAACAAAACTCGAAGTGATATTAGCCAAGCAGAGAAAGACGAACAGCATCGAGACTTAAAAGAAAACCTTTATGTGGCTGGCGCATTTTGGGCGCAATCGGGATACGAGCAAAACTTTTATGTTCCAATTCCTTGGCATTACATAATTGATAAAGACCAAGAAAAAGATGAATGGATCTTAGATGAAAAAGGAGAATGGCAACGTCAAAGACAATATAAAGAAGATAAAGACAAATTAGAACCAGCTTTTACATGGCAGACAATTAATTCTTGGGGATATCAAAAACCTACCTGTAAAAAATCTCCTTGGTATAATATTCCCATTCTTCATCCCAAGATGAAAGACGAAGAGCGTCATACTTTAAAAGAAAATGGTTTATTTCTCGAAAATGCAGTACAAATGCAGGAAGACACCTGTTTGATATATCTTTCAAGCCACAAATTAGCAGATGGTTGGTATCGATTTGGTGGTGAAAAACATCTTGTAGAAATAGAATCAACGGACATAAAAAATGAGAAACTGACTAAACTTTTAGAGGAACCCATTCAACAAGCTTTTGCAATAATAACACCTGCTGTTTGGGGTTCTACACGCTTTTCCTTTCGCGTTCCCCAACATCCCGATTTTCCCATTAACAAAGACAATCCAAAGCTATTGACAGATAAAGCAATACCCTATCGTTACAGTACAGCTGGAAGACTTGGACGCGGACGTTATGCAGTTCCCCCAGGAAGCGTGTATGTATTAGAAAAAACACTTGATTTATCTTGGAGTCAATTTCCAGATGATTGGTTTCCCGATGAAGGTTTTAGCTTAAAACGTATTGGTTCAGGTTTGTGTCTACCAATTCATATTGTTGGTTTAGGTCTTGAAAAAGTAGAACAAGGAGTTGCTTAATGTATCAGAAAGCCTACGGTATTATTGAAACTTTAGCTCCCGTTCATGTCGGTGCAACAGCAGGGGAAGAAAATGGTAATCTAAACTTAATTTTTCGCGAACAATTTACACAAACAGGATTGATTATTGGTAGTTCAATTCGCGGTCGTTTGCGTTCGGAAATGCGACAATATCGTAAATATTTAGAAGAGCAAAACAAGAGTTTGCCAGCAATTCATGAAGAAATTTGGTATGGAAAAGAATCAAAACAGGGTGAAAAAGATAGTACCAGTGAAGCTTTAATAAAATTAGAGCATGCTTCAATTGTTTGGCTACCCGTATTTTGTCCGGGACAACCCATTGTTTGGGTTAGTTGTCCGACTTTACTCAAAAGATATCGTCGTGTTGCTGGGTTAAGCAAAGAGATAAAACTACCCGATCCTTATACCGCCTCTACAGAATTGTGGGAAAAAGCATTAACATCTCAAGAAGACGAAGGAAAAAAGTTTCTCTTTTTTAACCTTGGTTTTTTAGAATTAGAATCCCAACAAGATTTATCAGCATGGTTTCCATTAGAAGAAGATGGAAAGCAGAAAAAATTACCTGCTGTTGTTGTGGATGATAATGATATGGCAATGATTCATGATATGGCTTTATACCGTCAAAGCCGTGTTGCTTTAGAAGATAATGAGAAAAAGGCGAAACAAGGACAATTTTTCAATACCGAAGCTTTACCAGAAGGAACTATTTTAGCATTTCCCATAGCTATCAAACACGATAAAGAATATCCCCCTCAAGACTGGAAACCCATCGAAGGAAAAATGGAAGGTGAAATTTATTTAGGTGGATTAGAATCAATTGGTTTTGGTCACTGTAATATAACAATAAAAATGATTGAATCTAAAAAAGAAGAGTAATTAGTAAGTGTTGTCTGATGCGTTATTAAAGTATACAATAAAGGTAAATTATGGCTTGGCATTCATTCGACTTAGATAGAAAAGCGCAAGATCTTGTAATCAAATATCGTGACAAAGATGTTTTAAACGAATCCCATAAAATGCGCGTGACAGCAACTTATGGTTTAGAGCGATTTTGGGGAGAACATTTGCGCTTAATGGGTAAAACTAATAATGAAGATGATTACAAAAAAGGAGAATTTTGGTTAGCAACATGGAAAGAATTAGTCAAAATCATGAAAGTAGCTGGAATAAAAGTTCCAGAACCAGAGATTCCTGACGACAAGAAAAAAAATCTTCGTAACGGAGAATCTATTCGTCGCGATAAAAAGGGAAATTTTGAGACTGAAGATATTCAAAGTATGGTAAATCAGCTTTGGGATAAAAAGCATTTTCCTGTCGAACATCAGAGAGTCACTTTAGCGGTTCTCACTCAATTTTGTGATAGCTTAATTTGGTGGACGCAGCGTTATAAGAAATTAGAAAAGCAAGAGAAATAAATCCTGTAGAGAGATCGCATTGCTGTATCTCCTACAGAATTTTCGGCAATAACTAAAAATTCACTCGTGAATTAAGGTAATCAACATGAATCAAGATCATGTCCCCATGATGTTTCGCGCCCAAATTGATAGTCGCAGCCAAATTCATCGAGTCGATCAAAATAAAGGAACATATCAAGATGCTCATAAATGGGTGGATGAATGGACAAAAAAAGTTTTTCCAACAAATCAGCTTCCAGGAAACCAACAACCCAGAATCAATCCATCTACTTCCTCATCTGTATCTCGTCCACAACTTCGTCACCAACAAAATCGCTCGCCTAACCGCGCAACAGCACGCTCTACTCCAAATAATCCAGCTTTTGCACGTCCTACTCCAGCCTCTTCTCCAAAAGTATCGCGAGACACATCCTTCAAACTTCCTAAATTTGGCACGAATGTTAGAACATGGGAATATACAATGAGTTGGCGTTTAGTGACCAATAGCGGACAAGATGAGAGCGTAATTCTTCCAGTGATTAATGCTAAAGGTTTTCCTTACTTTCCTGGCGCAAGCATGAAAGGTGTCTTTCGACGTGCTTGTGTTGATATGTATGGTAAACGACAAGCAAATAGCTATTGCGGAGAAAAATTAGCTGATGGAAGTAGTAAACCTGGTATTTTACGTTTCCATGGTGCATACCCAGTGAGTATGGATTGGACACAAGGATTGGTAGATATTATCCATTGTCAGGAGGAAAAACAGGTAATTAGCGATGATTTTCAAGATGGTGCAAAAACTCAGATATCTTTGCATCAAGTTAAATTAAAATTTGGGATTTCTAGCACTGAGAAATTATCAGAAGATGAATGGCAAAAAATCGAAAATATTTGGAAAAAAGCCTTAGCGATGGGAATTGGTTCGCGAGTTAGTGCTGGTTATGGATACTTTCGGGAAATTGAGCAAGCAGTTGTTAGAGACAATCAATTATTACAAATAAAGCTGAAAGGACAGGGAGGAACATCACAATTAGTCGATAGAACAAAAGAATTTCGTCCAAATATGTTTAAAGCTGCTTTACGAGGTCACACTCTACGTTTATTAGGAGGGTTAACTAACGAAGCAACTGCTAAAGATATTACCAAAGAATTATGGGGTGGTTTTTCTGGTGATGGTTCGATAGTCGGATTGCTAGGAGTTAATTTTGACTTCGATCCGTCCCAAATTCGGTATGAGGATGATAAAAGATATTATGAATTACCTACAGGAGTTTTAAAAATATTTTGTATGCATCGTCAAATTGATGATGTTCAAAGACAAAAAATACTAGAAACAACTAAAGCTCTAGTTCAATTCTCGCTTATATTTGGAGGTTTCGGAAAGTCATGGCGGAGAATTTGTCATAAAAAATTTTATTTCTCTTATCAAAGACAAATTATTGGTTGCCATTGGGAGTTTCTCGACGATACTGTTTATTATCCTATTACCAAACTAGAGGATGTTGCCGAGTTTATTAGCCATACTCGTGATTTACTCCGTCTTTGGATTCCAAAAGATAAACAAGTACATCGTGATGTGAATCAATCTACAAACTTTTCAGAAAATCAATCTATAAATACACCAAGCTTACCCAAACAAGTTAATAATCCTGGGCTGATGTCTCCTCCTAAACGTCCACAGAATCCACCAGTTAATTTAGGTGCAGAGACAAATAATACTGGTGTAGAAAAATGGCGCGAAGCTTGGTATTCACCCAAAGTACAGGTTTGGGGACGTGAAGCGAAAGATGGAAAAAGCCTTGCAATTGATTGGTTACATTCTGAATACAGAGGTAGAGATACAATCAGAAATCCTCATATTTTAGCAGGGGGTATGCAAGAAAATCTAAGACGTATGTTAACAGGACGAATTTGGCATCGTATGTATCCAAATTTTATCACCAATGAAAAGGGTTCTACCAACACAGATAAAGGGTTCATTGAGTTATTGACTATTTTCCCAGATACATCTCCACAAACACAAAAGTTTTTAGAGTTTTTAGAAGAGGAAAGTGAATTTATGCGAATTTGGTAGATTTCTGTTCTGTATATAGCAGTCTTATTGGATAGGTAAAAATTATTAACCGCAGAAGCGCAGAGAGCGCAGAGAGAGGAATCAGAGATTTTCACGACTCCTCAACGGATTGCTATATAACTATCCTCATCAAAAGTCAAGGAATCAGTATTATGAAAGTATGGATTTTAACAACTGGAAATAGAGATGTTCAACTCAAAACTAATCAGAATTGGGAGAATTTTTATTACGAAGTCCTGGAGAAGGGAAATACTGAAATTAGTTACGATCGCGATATTTTTATCAGTGTTGAAAAGGATAGAACCACAAACCTGTATCCTGTACCATCGAGAGTGTTGGGTATAGTGTATGAAGAGAAATTAAATAACTATACATCAGATTTAGCGTTTCCACTTTTTGATACTTATTTTCAATACTTTGAGAGAAATAATATCAAATTAGATGAAGTCATTGTACTTTTAACCGATCAACAGCATATTTTTCAAGCTCAACAAAGGGATAAAGATTATTGTCCATATTGGCAAGATACATATACTCTTGGCAATATATTGACTTGGTATTTTCAAAATAAGTTTCAAAATATTCTGAGATCGCCATTTAATCCAGACAAACATTTTTTATATCTAAAACCAAAGTCTGGAAGAGGATTAGACCATTGGAATGAGACTTTATCACTCGTTGAAAATGTTTTTCGTCAGATTCAACTTAGCAATCCAGAAGTATATATCAGCCATCAAGCTGGTACACCAGCTATTTCATCAGCCGTACAATTTGTCAGTTTAAATCGGTTTAAAAATGTTAACTTTATATTAAGCAATCAATATTATGATATTACATACAACCAACAGACAGAAGCAGATGAAGTAAAATTTGAAAAACTTGAATTAGAAATTATACAAAAAGCCAAACCCGAAGAGGTTAGTCATAAAACATCAGAATATTGGCGTAGTCTTCAAATTGAAAAAGCCAAACAACTTGTTATTAGCGGATTTCCTGGTGCAGCACTCAAAATTATTCAAGATGCAGGAAGAGTTTCTCAAGGAAGTATTGATGAGTTACAAAACATGGTGAATTTTTTCAATTTACATAATGTTGAGAGAGATAGTAAAGGAGACTTTGAAATTGCAAACGCTAGCCAACGTATAATTGATAGTCTAGATTTAATTGGTTTTTTTCTTAATCAAAAAAACTATCTCCAAGGAGTTACTTTGCTTGCTGCTACACAGGAAACTTTTTTAAAGACGGCAATTCTTCATGAAGTGGGGAAATTAACTGATACATACCAAGGTGTTTCTGTATCGGAATTTTTACAATGGGATGAAAAAGGTTTATTTCTAATAATAGAGCCTGAGTTGAGAAGAAAATTGAAATTATCTGAGAATCATAACTTAGATCAAATCAAAAAAGATATTTTGAATAAACTTAAGTTTCCTCCCAAGCTGCTAGATAAAGTTAGTTATGTCGATAGACAAACTCATGAGTTAAACTTTAAAACCAATAAAAATTCTGTAATGCTAGCGTGGTTACAGCAACTCATATCCAATGTAAAATTATGGGGAAATCTCATTCAGTCATGTGATGATAATAGAGATCGTGAAAATGATTTACGCAACCAATTCATGCATAATCTGCGTGGAATGGAGGATATTGATGCTATTCAATATCTACTTGGTTCACAAAATCAACCTAGTGTTAGTAATGTGATGGATGCTTACAATCACCACGTTAAACAACCATTTTTAGAAACTATCAATATATTAGGGATACCTTACGAGCGCGATAAATTGCAGAAAAAATTGAAAAAAATAGCTGACAGTTTAGATGAATGATACATGGAGATTCGCCAAAATGCCCTCACTCCAGAAGAGTGAAGCTATACGAACGAAGCCTACCTCTGCAGGCTGTAAGGTTACATATTGTGCGATCGGCTAATCATACTTTGCCAACGACATCACTTGAGCACCGTAACTGCGCGAACCAGAAGGTGTATTTATCGAACGCTTGTTATATAACCTCCAACGACTTATCAGTCATAGCTTTGAAGCATTTTAGTAGAAATCGAGGTTCGCGCAAACTCTGAAACCCTTACCAGAATTAGATTTACAGCGACTTTTTACAGGAGGGATATTGACAAGCGATCGCTCAAACGGTACTTTTTTATCTAGTCCGCGCAAATGGGAGTCGAAAGTCTTGTTCTCCAAGCTCTCTAGACCCCCGTAGTCTCCACTAACAATGTGGAGGCGCATAATTGGAAACGGGTCGTCGATTTAGAGGAAATGACAGTAGATTGGTCTCCACTAACAATGTGGAGGCGCATAATTGGAAACGGCATAATACAGTAGTTGATGGCTAACAATAGCTTTAGTCTCCACTAACAATGTGGAGGCGCATAATTGGAAACGTAAGATTAATAACTGTATGGCTGCCCGGTGCGTGTCTCCACTAACAATGTGGAGGCGCATAATTGGAAACAGATTCAAGCAACTATTTGGTAAGTTGCTTACTTTTTGTCTCCACTAACAATGTGGAGGCGCATAATTGGAAACTTGTTGGCAGCAATCAAAAGATTATCTGTAGTCCTAGTCTCCACTAACAATGTGGAGGCGCATAATTGGAAACTAATCCCATTGAGTCAACGGTCTTATAAAAGTCACCGTCTCCACTAACAATGTGGAGGCGCATAATTGGAAACTAAGCATTCTGATGCATCCGGTGACTGTGTTACTTGACCCATAAATCTGCACAGACTGTAAGGATAAATTTGCACACTGCTGTTACTTAAAGCAAAAAGTGGCAGTTTTTAAAGCATAAAGTGGCAGTAGCGGAAAACCCCTGTTGATACAGGGTAAAATGATATTGACTATTCAAGATTGCGTCTTACCTGTTTTAAAACCTCAATGACTTCAGAGTGCCACAATGAAGAGGGATTCTGCATAAATTTTCGCAGATTTTTAGCAGTGGGAGTAATGCCTTGTGCATGAAGCACTGGAGCTAGTTGCCTGACTTCTCGACAACCCTGCTGAATTGATAGTTTATGAAGAAATTTTCGGTAATCTTTGTAGCGCAAAGAAATAGCATGGCACAAAGTAGGGCAATAGTGGTAAAAAGTTGCCAGACCAATCCCAGTCCTAAGAGCTATTTTTCTCAGAGAAGGTGGTGGAGACTCCGAGCCAAAAAGAGACAATTCGAGTAAATCGCGGATCTGTGAGTGCCTTAACTGTTGCTGATATTCAGTATATCTAGCAGCAATAGATGCTGATAAAGATTTTGAAATGGCGGTTAAACTACTATAAGTTTTGAATCCTAAACGAACAGCTAACTGAGTTAAAGAAGGAGGTGGTTCCTCTTCTAAAGCTAGTTGCATCGCTTGAATAACTTGTTCGGGCTTGGGAGTATTTTTAGAAGTAACTAGAGCAGGTTGTGTTAATTTTATCGGCTCATTAGCTTCTAAAGAAGCTAGTTTATTAGGAGAAATCGGTACTAGTTTAAGCTGGAGAAAATTGACAAGAGTTGTTTCCAATATGTAACAAATTTTTAGGAGTTTATCCAAATTGGGGATGGCTACACCTGAATACCAATGTAGGATTTCATATCTCGATAGTCCCAACCAACGACCAAAAGCGGAAACATTGCCCTGAGTATATTGATGTACATAAGCCTTGAGCATTGTTTTAATAGTCTCTCTCAAAGGTGGATGGGAAAACTCAGGAGCTAATTGAATTAATTCTCCTAAAGTCTGAACTTTCCAAATTTCTTGTTGGGAGTTGGTTGTCTCCTCAAACAAGTGCTTGTGTTGGTCGTTCATTTCCGGCTTAATTCCTAACCAGCGACCACACTTTAAGCAAAATCCAGGTCGGGAATTGTGCCATAGAGGTAAAAATTCTTGTTCACAGTGGGGACATTTAGATTCTAAAAATTGAAGATGATTTGGACAAATTTTGACAGCTTTCAAAGCCCACAGTAGAGGTGAATAAATGACCTGTTTATTGTTCAACCACTCTTGATAGCAATAAGGACACCAAGCATGAAAATCTTTGAGCAACCCCAAAACAGGAAAGACTTGTGCCCAAGGTAGCATTGTCAAAAACTGTAAGTCAGTGCGTTTTGTAAGTGCTTCGAGAGCTTTAACAAGTTGTTTGGCTCCACTTTGAGTTCCGTTTAAAGCTTTTACAGAAGCTTGCCCATACAAAGCTACTGTGCTTGAGGAATTCAAGGAATTGGTAGCATTGTCATGTCTGACTAGTGGTCTTACCTCTCTAGCTAATAAAGTTCCACTTGGTACACTGTGAGCTTCGGCTAGACGAGCAACATAACTAGTCAGACTCTCAACATAACTTGTGCCTATACCAATTGGTTCTAGATGAAACAAACGGCTAGGGCTGGGGATAAATTGTGTTTCTTGAATCCATAATTCATCGTTAAGTGCTGTGTTAAATATCATCTGGATTCACCCCTACAGTATCTCGTTTGGGTTTTCTTTGTCCAACACGACCTTTTTTAGATACACGATTTCCGACTCGCATTTTTGTGCCGTATTCTGTTAAATATTGCTGCTCAACAAAACTTGTTTCTTCTCGGAAGCGTCTAAATCCCTGTTCTGCTTCTTCCTTAATTTTGTTGATACGGGATGCAGAAAAAGCACCTACTTTAAGATGTTTAGTATTGAGAGTACGAGCTTCTTCTGCTAAAGCGACCCTCAGAGAGCGAGTCAACCAATTCTTCAAGAGTCCCACACAGCCAACTGAGCCAGAAAAAAGATACTCGTAGTGTTGTTCTAATTTTGGTTCTTGTGCAAGGGGAATATGGTGTTGAAAAGTTCTAATAACTCTGAGAAATTCAGTCATATCTTCTGGGTTATCAGCTTGATAAGGTGAGAGGTGGATATCCTCGCTACGTCGTCCTACCTGTCCATTCAGAGTAGGACAGTTAAGCAGTTCATAAGTGCCAAATAGGATATGCACTGTACCAGTAAGATTAGCAATGGACTTAATCCAGTTCATTTGCTGTAACATTTGGTGTCCACCAGCCATCATCAATAAATGCTGCGCCTCGTCTACAGTAAAAGCTTTGAGCTGACGGTGACGAAATACTTTTTCCATTGCTCGGCGTAATGCAAATGCATCTTGGCGATAAGCCCGATTTAGCAAGCCCAAATCATTTCCCTCATCTCCAGTAAATCCATAATCAACTTTGTATTCAATCAAAACTTCATTGAGAGCTTCTAGGACACGAGTGTAATAATCCTTATAACTAAACTTCCCACCAGATGCAGGAATAGCTTCAATACCTGCAACAGCAATTTGACCGGGGTTTTGGCGTAATGAAGGGAGGAATTCCGAGAGGAGCATCTTTTCAAGACGTAAGCGTAACGTTGTTTTTCCTACGCCAGTCACACCAAAAACTAAAAAGACTAATGTGTCGGCTGGCTCTAGAATATTAATTAATAAAACATCCAAAGCTTCTTTGAGTCGTTTATGGGGAATAGTAATATTTTTGAAGTAATTAGTCTTGGTTTCGTTCGACTGTAAGAGGAGTTCATCTGGAAAAGAGCGTGTCTGTGTTCTCACCATAATTCCGACCTACTGTAAGCTTCTATTTCGTTGAAATCTATTGATGGGGTTGCTGATACTTTTACGGGTTGATTATCTTCGGATAGCTCTCCATTATTTTTCTCTAAACTCTTCCGAAAATTCTGAGGATTTTCTTGAGTTAACTTCCCCTCAATCAAAGCGCAGACATCTTGATGTGCTAAATCATGCAAGCGTTGTATTAACAAAGCTTCTTGGGCTTCAATTCCTTCTAAATAAGTAGCTTTTTCTTTGGCAGAGAGCGTAACCCTTTGAGCGTGTTTTTGTCTTTTTCGACGTAATTGGGTACTAGCTATGTTTACTTCTCGCTCCGAACGATTTTGAAAAGATTTGTAATATTCAGAGATACAGCGCACCCAATGACCTTTAACGTAAGCATAAGCAGTTCCTACGTCAAAAGGGTCGTAGCGAATCGGTACATTAGTTCCTTCAATTTCTGGTCTTAGGAACGAATCATCAGTTGACCAATAATAGAGATAATTAATTTTCACACCTCTGCTTGGTTGAACTTTTGCTGTTCCCTTAGATGTAGATGGCAAAGTAAAAAATATAACCGCAGTTGTAGGCAATTTGAGCGGCTTTAAACTTAGCTTTCCATCTATAAATAGTACGTGATGCAACAGTTTTGTTATCCCTTGGACAGCCATTGAGTAATGGTTCAATCACTTGATATTTTTGGTTGGCTTGTGCTAATTCTTCAGGACTAGCTCTGAGAAATATCTCCATTCCTTTGGGCGTGATTCTTAATTGATTGTGAGATGAAGACACGCTTGTAATCTTGCCAAAATCCCAGACATCTACAGCCACATCCTTGGGCTGAGACTTCACCATTTGACTATAAGCTACTGCAGTTTCTTTGTTCTGAAAAAGATGTACTCTTTCTGGTTCTGCTAAGGGAGCCGCGCTCAAGTTCAGGTAAATTTTTTGAGTGGCTATCAAAGCATTTATGTCGTCAGCATTAGCCTGTTTATCATCCAGAAGTTGCCAATAAGTTATGCCAGGATTTAAACTGACTACTGCTACTAAATTCTCGGCTATTTCTGGTGAAATTTCGTAACTGCTATCGTTATAAGCTTTGAGAAATAGTCGATTTCTGTATCTAATCCAATCAATTTCTGTGTCTAAACGGATTCGGTAGTATAAACCTAATTTTTCTGCATAGGCAACTGCTGGTAGATTACGCCATTGCCCATCTTCTGTACGAATATAGCGCTGTGGTTGTTTAGCGGCTAATTTCTCTAATCTTGTTTCTGGTTTCCACTCTTCAAAACCGGCGCTCTTGTTCCGAATCACAAAAAAGTCCGGTATATGCGAAGCTTTCACTATTTGCCCATTGTTTGATAAAAATTCTAGAGTTATTTGATAAGGTTGGTCGTAGTATTCCAGGACATCTGAATCTTCTTCATACTCTTCTACACCTGGTAATTCGACAGAATGCGACTCGAATTGGATGGTTTTTGCCATTTTTCGACTGGCGTAGTCGCCTCTAACATTAATCCCGCTACTCTTCACTCGCCGGATTGGTTGAGACTCGCGGATTTGGGAGATGACTTGCCGAGCCGCTTGTGGTAAATTCACGTAGTGACACCAATCATTGAACTCAAGGTCACTCAACATACTGACTCCCCAAGCCTTCAAAGCACGCAACAGGCTCTTACCACAAATTTAGACTTTTGCTAATTCAATTTCTGGCTTCAATACAAATATTTACCATTACTGTTTCAACTGACTGCTGCCACTTTATGCTTTAAAAACTGCCACTTTTTGCTTTAAGTAACACTCAAAGTGGAAGCATTAAATTGCAATTTTGCCAATTTATGCTTCAAGTAACAGACTGGGTAAAGTCTCCACTAACAATGTGGAGGCGCATAATTGGAAACTTAATAATACTAACGCATCTTTAGGGCTTGAAGCGTCTCCACTAACAATGTGGAGGCGCATAATTGGAAACATAAATATTTACCACGCGTTACTATATATTAAACGTCTCCACTAACAATGTGGAGGCGCATAATTGGAAACGCAAGAAATTCCTCTGCTGTAATTTTTGGGTTGTTGTCTCCACTAACAATGTGGAGGCGCATAATTGGAAACCGAGCAACTGGGGGGAACAGATATCGCATATCACTTAGTCTCCACTAACAATGTGGAGGCGCATAATTGGAAACTTTCGCCCCTCCTCCATCGCTTGAAGAATAAGAGATGGTCTCCACTAACAATGTGGAGGCGCATAATTGGAAACTGAGACTTGCTTGCGCGATTTTCTCAAAGTCATCAGATAAAATATTAGGCAACATAATTGAGTCGTTGCTCTAGTTCCTGATGCAAAGCTAGGTAATGACGGTAATCATTTGCCCATTCTATAAATAGGGCATCATCTGACAATAATCCTTGATTATATTGGTTAAAGAATTCTTCAGAGTTCATTTTTTGTTTGTTTTCATACAAGCTCAATCGCTTGGCAACAGCAACTAAGGCATCTAATGGTGATGTATACTGAATAGTCTGTTTACGCATTGGCTCTTACCCTTGTAACAGATTTATCTGTGATGCTAAAACTTCTCACTGCTTTCATCTTAGCAAATTGTTAGTACGTTTTGTTACTAGACTTTCTCCCTTAGCCAAATACCATCGGAAACCCGCGTTTCCAAGCATAGGTTTTAATAAAGCATATACAAATTGAACCCAAACCGAAAGCAATTAGGGAAAACCTATGCTAACAACTCGTCGTGTCCTGATTTTTGCAGATAGCGATAACACTTACTTAGCAGCACAAAGCTTCAATAGAAAAATAGACTGGCAAAAAATTTGTCACTATCTCGCCGATCCAAAAGAAGGTAGAGAATTGATAGAGATGGTGATTTATGTAGGGTTACCTCCAGCCAGAGAAAGATTTGAAGAACAGCGAAAAACGAAAGAAAAATTTGTTTACTGGGCTAGAAATAATGGCTTTTTAGTCGTCACAAAAGAAGGAAAGGTTAAAGGAGAGGATTATGAAAGTAACATTGATATCGTAATGGCAATGGATGCGATTGAATTAGCTTTAGAAGTAAAACCCGATATCGTTGTATTGGTGACTGGAGATTCAGATTTTGCTTATTTAGCCGAAAAATTGAGAAGAAGAGGAATGCGAGTTGAAGTTGCATCAGTTGAACAATCGTTAGGTAACGAGTTAAAAAACGCGGCTAATAGTATTGTCGATTTAATCGAGGTATTTGATTCATTTAACCCTCAAAATAGCAGCCAAACTTTTCACAGAATTGGTAACACCAGCATATTTGATTAATATCAGTGACCAGTGACCAGTAACCAGTGACCAATGAATATTATGCCAACAATCAATGGAAAATTAATTACCCAAGGACAAAATCACCTAGAAACCCTAGATACACTCAAGCATCAAACGACAAACATCATGCAGAACTTTCAAGACTTAGAGACACAAATTATTAGTCTTAGTCAGCAACAAGAGCAGAAATATGCACAAGAAATCAACACAATCAAAAGTCGTCTGACTCAATTAGATAAAAGATGTATTCTTCTCGAAGAATCTATTGCTAGACAGTTGATACAGTTTATCGTTATCAATATTTTTAGCATCTTTGGATTAATTTTTCTGTGGTACTGGTTTGAAGTCTCTAATAAACCAACCCATCAAACAAAATCAGTTATTCCAGATATTACAATAAATCTCAAATCACGGGTTTTTTGATTGAAGAACGAACAATAAATATATTCAAGAATACGTCATTAACCAAAGAAAGGAGATGAAATGAGAGCAGTCATTAATGGAAAATTAGTCGATTTACCACAAGGGACTACGGTAGAACAATTGAGAAAAAAATTACCAGAAATTGGGAATGATGATGTTATGGAAGAAGGTTTCGGTGGAACTAGACCATTGAAGAATAATGAAGCTCTGAAAGAAGGTTCAAAGGTGTGGACTGTACCCAAAATTGTTAAAGGATAGGCGTAAGTCTTATATCAATCAACATTTGTCAACAATAATTTTGTGGAGGTGAAATATGACAATTACAGTCAGTAAAGACAAATCTGAATTTCAACCAACTTCAAGGTTGATAGAAGAACTCAAACTTTTAGAAAAAGCAGCAAAAAATATTGTCGTTGGAACTAAAACAATTGAAAATGTCAAATACACGGCTATTTTAGTCAAAGGAATGCCCTTATCTTCCCAGAAGTTTACAGTTTCTAATACTGACGTTTTGTTTTTATTGCCACCAGAATACCCCCAATTACCTCCCATTGGTTGCTATCTCAATTACCCTTGGAACACAACCGGAGAAGGAGACCATCACTTCACAAGACAAAGCTATTATGGAGCGCCTTTTTTAAGTGATGAAGGATGGTATTGGTATTGTGTGGGATTAGGAGGAGGATTTAATCGAGAAGTATGGTTGAACTCATGGAAACCAACTCAGCAAGTTGATAAAGGGCATAACCTTGCAACGCTATTTGTAACAGCACGTCATGCAATTAATACCGATGACTAGTAATCAGTGACCAGTGACCAGTGACCAGTGACCAGTGACAAATTGTGCTCAAAAAATAACTGAGGTAAAATCTGATGAGATATCAAAATAAACTAGCAGAATATTCCTTACATATACCGCCAAAAATGTGGCAAGAATTCCGTCAAAATATGTTAGATTGCCGAAATTTCAATGAAGAAGTGATTGGTTTCTTCTTCTGCAAACCTCATCACGTATCCAAGAGAAAAATTCGCTATATTCCCAAAGCTTGGGTTGTTCCTTCTCAAGATTGCTATGAGATACAATCTGTAGGTGGATTGGTTTTAACACAACAATTTCATTTCTACTTATTAAAACAGTATCTCAAAGAAGGATTGCATGTCGTTCATATCCATACCCACGTTGGCGAGATGATACCCGAATTCTCTTCCGTTGATGATTATTATGAATCGGAATATTCTCGATTTCTGGCTCAGAATTTCCCCAAAAAACCTCGTTTGATTTCTGGAGTATTTAATCAGTCATTACAACAATGTAAATTCCGTATCTGGGACAGAAAAGGGAAAAAGTTTTCTAGTATAAAGTTTTCTCATGACTACCTGGAAATGACGGATTTTCTTGGAGAAAATCTTGAAGAGCATGGCGTTACACCAACAATCCAAAATAATGGCACAATAAATATGACACAGCCCATATTCAACAATCGCAATTTAATGTTTACCAGGCAGAAAATATTTGGCGATACCTGTCAAAAACAACTCAGCGAACTCAAAGTTAGTCTCATTGGGTGTGGAGGAATAGGCTCAATCTTTGCAGAATTATTAGGGCGATTAGGTGTTAAAAATTGGATATTAATTGACCGCGATCGCATAGAAACAGTCAATCTCAATCGAATGCCTGGAGCCACTCAAAAAATGGTTGAGGAGCGATGGAAAAAAGTTGACTATGTGAAACATTTAATCAAAAAAATTTATCAGACAGGTTCCTGTGTAACTACAATACCAACATCAATCGATAGTGAAACAGCCAAAGCAGCAATAGCTACATCAGATTTAATCGTAGTTGCAACAGATAATCATCTTTCTCGCAAAATAGCCCAAGAATTAGCATTAGAATATATGCATCCGCTCATTTGCCTTGGCACTCACATAGATATTAATCAATGCGATCGCAAACCGCGAATGTTTTGTCGTGTCACCATTCCTCCTTTAGGAGGTGGTTGGTGCTTGATGTGTGGCAATATTATTAGCCTGCAAAAAGCAGCCGTGGAATCTGCACCAATGCAAATCAATCAAATGGTTGCAAACGCAGGTTATTTAGAGGGAGTAAACGACCCAGCAGTATTTTGGTTAAATAGTATTTGTGCCAGTACCGCAGTAGGTATCATCCATGGGATGGTAAGCGGTTTTCTCAATGTAGACGCGGGACTTGATTGGGTTTACGAGTTTCCCAATTCTGTTTGGCATCAGACCAATACGGAGTATTTAGAAACACCTGATTGTTATTTTTGTTCTTACTTTGATGCTTCTACAGCAAAGAGTGAAGAATTCTCCAGTGAAAGCGATGTTGAAAATATGGACTATTGGCTATAGAAAGAGTTTGCTTGTTGAGATTTTATAGAGGAGCCGCAGATGAATAACAATGACATATCACTCCGCTACAGAGATGGTGTCTCCTACGACCGATATCAATCGCAAAGGAGTAAGGTGGGGCGAACGACTACGCAAAATCAAGATGCCGACTTTTATAGCCACTTGGCTGATGGGCTAGGTAAAAATCTGAGTGTTCTATTGGCAGGGGGCGGCACTGGCAGGATCGCTAAACCTCTAATTGAGCATGGGCATAGACCAACAATTCTTGATAACTCCCTAGATATGTTAGATCAAGCAAGAAAAAAATTCCCCGTTCTAGAACTTATTCAAGCGGATATCCGAAGTTTTGATCTGGAGAGGAATTTTGAGTTGATTGTTGCCCATTTTGATCTCCTTAATCACTTGCTGACTTTAGAAGATGTTGAATCTTGCTTTCACTGTTTTAGAAATCATTTAGCATCCAATGGGAGATTTGCTTTTGATGTCGTTAATCCAAATCTCGGTTTTTTTCTATCTTGCCTCGATCGGGGTAAAATGTTCGATTCAGCGTACCACGACCCATATGGAAATGGATCAATCGTTGTCACGCAAATTAGAGATTATGACTACTCTCGTCAAGTTCTCAAACTTCGCAAACACTATCGGTATATCGACCTTGACAAAGAAATTATTGAAGACATTGAATTCCGCTGTTACGGACCACAAGAACTCATAGCCCTATTGAAATATAACGGGTTTGATGTTGAACAACTATACGGTGATTTTCAGCGAGGAAACTTCTCATCTGACTCAAAAAAAATCATTGTTGTATGTCAGAAGAAGTGAAAGATTGCTGGACTAGTTTGGAGGATCGGTTCTGAAGATTTCACTTGTCCATTCAGTGACGAACGCAAATCAAATCGGTATTAATTAAGGAGAACTTTAACAGTGGTAAGAACTAAAAGACCATTAATTTGCATTATAGCTAAAGGGCGCAAGGAAGAACCACCCTTTTCTATAACAGAAACTTATCTAGATGCTGTTAATTCAGCAGGTGGTGAGCCAGTTCTGATGCCTTCAGTGATGACCGATCCAGAATCCTTTCTAGAATATGTAGATGGTTTTATAGTTCCAGGAGGAGGAGATGTTGAACCTGAACTATACAATGGTCTTCCTCATCCTACTATTTATGGAGTTGACCCAGGACGCGATCGCTTTGAAATAAAGTCTATACATTTTGCAATTGATAAAGGCTTGCCATCTCTGTTTATTTGTCGAGGTATGCAAATTGCCATAGCGGCATTTGGCGGAGACCTGATTCCTCATATACCAGACGAGTATGGAACACCAGATGAGTATGGAACATTAGTTCGTCACAGGCTAGATCTACCCTCCAAGAAGTGGCATCCAACTGAACACGTGGTGAACATCACCACAACAGATAGTCGGTTGGCTAAAGTCATTCAAAAAACTGAAATATCTACCGTTTCATGTCACCACCAGGCAGTAAGAACAATACCACCGGATTGGCGTGCTGTAGCAAAAGCACCTGATGGAATTATTGAAGCAGTAGAACATTTATACCATCCTTGGGCTATTGGAGTTCAATGGCACCCAGAGCTTTCCATCAACGATTCTGCTAGTCAACGCCTCTTTGAGGCTTTCATTGAAGCAACGTATATCAGAAGGGCTGGCGGTTTAGTCCCAAGCCAGTCTGTCGAAGCATCAACAACTTGGTATGAACTCTAAGTTTACGGAGTATGCACGATTTTGGATTGATATTCTTCGTGGGTGGTAAATACTATATCATGACCGCGTTTTCTTAATCCGAGGGCGATCGCAATTTTGGGATGTATGTCACCAAAAGAGCGGATGGTTGTTAAAACAATTCTACTCATACAAAAACAAACTAGAATCAACATGTAATAATTTCCCCAAGGCCAAAGCCTGTTGTGAACCTATTTCTAACTCACCATTCATGACTTTATCAACCATATCAGATGAACCAAAAACTTCTACTAAATTATCCTTCGTAATATTCTGCGCTTCCATCAAATGAATCATTCGAGAGCGTGGTGTAGAATGGTTTAATTGATAATGTTTATCTTCAAAATCTTCAATTAACTTTACCAGTAGCTCTAAAATTGTACTTTCTTCAGGAGTAAGGTTTTGACGAGCCAGTAATTCCTCCACCACCTCTAAAAATTCCTCATTTTCAGCGTCTGTCTTAATAATTCGAGGTTGATATTTAGACAGTAATTGGCTATACATCTCTGAGTTAATAGTAATAGTCATTTTTCCAGTTATCTTTGTCGTATTCTGCATGAGTTAAGACATATTTAATATAGATGACTTGTTTTTCATAATTAATACTAACAATCAATCTATATTTATTACCTTTGGCAAAATTCTCGTCACTTTTTACGACTGATAACGTGCATTACATTAATTATTAGCTGCTAGTTTAGCCAGTACCCCACTGTACAATGCCATAAATTTCGACTCTTCTATAGATGTCTTGCTGTTATTGACAGTAGCAACCACACAGTAATTTTTGCCGTTCTTTGCCTGTAACCAAGTTGTCAAATTGAGAACACCAGGCTCAGATCCACCTTTATACGCCACCTGTTGCCAGTTTTCGGCATTGGCAACACCAGGATTAATACTCATCAGTGGCAAATCGGCGACTTGTCCCATGAGTTTGCAGAGTTCTTCTGCTGTAAAAAACCATTCTACATCCAGAGCAACTGGGTTAGTTCCCACAAATTCATTCACATCAGGAAGTGGCTTGTTAACAATATCTTTCAAGATGGCACGGCGTTGAGATTCGTTGCTTGTTTGATAACGTTTCAATAAGTCCCGATTTCTAAACCCTTTCAAAATAAATATTTCTCGGGTAGTTAAGAAGGGACGGTTACGGGGTGATACAGACTCAATTTCCTGTCGTCCAAGCAAGTTTATTAATACATCTGTTGCCGTATTGTCACTCATAGAAATCATCAAGGCTGCAAGTGTTTGCACTGTCAAGTACGATCCATCTGGCCATGTTTGTAACATTCCAGATGGTAAACTTTTCTCACTAGGTTGCAGTTGCACAATGTCTTTCCAAGTCCTTTTACCTGAAGCAATTTCTGATTTCAGTGCTTGGAGTACTGCTAGCTTGAAGGCTGAACCAACAGCTAGGGGTGTTGTAGTATTTAATGCAGCTTTTGTCGTCTTGTTTTCCTGAACTAGAAAACTTACTTGACCGGGTAAAGCTTTAAATTGAGCGATCGCTTTTTCTAGACTAATGACTTTGGCTTGTGGCGGTTGGAACAGCAACCCTGAAATCTGACCTTTGGTATTTAAAACGATTTTAGTTGGCACTGAAGCTTGACTAAAGAGAACTAAGTAATCTTTAGCATTATTTTGTATGCCTTGATAATTTCCTAATTGCTTCTTTAACCCTGCAATTATTTGTCGTATTTGTGCTATGGAAACTTGAGCTAAAAATTCTGATGTAAACCACTCAGATTTTATTTTTTTGCTAATAAATAATTTTTCTAAAGCTGCTTTGGAAGAAATTGATTGTTCTGGGGTTTGTATCTGAGCTAAGAATAGTGTTTGAAGCTGACTCTCTGCTAACGCTAATGGAGGAAATATTAGGTTTATCGTTAGTAAGATAATAACTAAAAAACTGATAATATATTGATACATAAAAATTTTTTACCCTGTATATGACGAACAGTCCCTGTGGGATAAGATGGAATAGAACCATCTCTAGGACGGTTTGCCAAACCACCAGCACCCACAATTTTATCAGTCCTTGAGAAGTGGGATTTACCCCCCTTAGAAAGCTATCCATTATCCGGATCTTTCTTAACATTTACGAGAGTAATCACTCACGTTTTCTCTAACCCTGATTCGTTCGTCGTTCATTCTCAATAAAAAGGGATTTTTAGCGAGAAGAATAAGTGTTATTTTGTCAAGTCTGCTGACAATCTCAGTGCTCCCGATGCAAGCCAGACAAGGGTTTCAAGATTGTAAAGAAAGATGTGACCAATGGATAGCTTAGAAAGGGGGGAAATAGAATTTCCGGTTCCCTCACCTTTCTAAGGAGAGGGCTAGGGTGGGGTAAAATTTGAGTATGATTCAATAATCAGCCGAACTTGACCATTGCTGGTTGCACCTCTCCTTCAACTGCGACTTTACCATCAACTGGCTGATGTACGCGATTGAGCCATTTTTCAGCTTTAGAATAATTATCCTTTTGCACCTGTTTGATGGCTTGCTGGTAGTTCAACGTTACACCCCAAACATCACTGAAGAAGCGTTTTTCTCGCTTCATCTTATCGAAGAACTCAACAGCTTCAATATGCGAGAGCTTTCCTTCAGTTTTAGCGATCGCCATCATAACTTCAAACACATCATCAGCCATTTTGGCATCACCGCAGACATAGTAATGGCACTTGGGATGGCTCAAGAGTTTCCAAGCATCTTGGGCTTTTTGCTGCATGAGGTTTTGGACGTAAACCTTTTGGTCACCGAGACGAGAAAAAGCAACTTCCAAACCAGAGAGCACGCCCTTGCTCTGCCATGTCTGTATTTGTTCATGATAGAGGAAGTCATTGTAGTTGCGACAACCAAAGTACAGGGTTGCATCGCTTAATGGCTGCTCTTGCTGCAACAGGGCTTCTCGATACTGAAGGAAGGCAATCAAAGGTGATACGCCAGTACCCGGTCCTACCATCAGCATCACTGCATCCGGATCGCTGGGTGGACGGAAGGCAGAGGTGCGAACACCAATACGAACTTGCATTCCTACATCTACGCCGGCTAAGTAGTTGGAACACAGCCCCTGGCGAACTTTACCTGCATCGGTTTTTACTTGCAACACACCAACAGTGATTTGAATTTGCTGGGGGTGAAGCAAAGGACAAGAGGAGATGGAGTACAACCTTGGTTTTTGCTTGGGTAGCAATTCTAGTAAAGCTGCTAATGTGATGGGTGCTGAGGGGAACTCATCAAATAAATCAACAACGCTCATAAAGTTATCAGTGATATTTTTCTTGAGTGCGATGCTGTCAGGATGGTCTTCCCCTTGTTGAAAAATTTCCAACCATGCTTCCAAGCGGTGCTTCTCTTGCGGATTTTCGACAACTGAGTACAGGTAAGTTAGAAGGTCGTTGAAAGGTTCGCGCAAGGCAAGATCTAGTTCTTCAGACAGAACTTGACCTACTGTTGTTGGTACGGCAACGGGCGGTTTGTCTTCTAATTGCGTGCCATCCGGTCTTATATAATAAGCAGTAAAGTAGGTATTGGGTGCTACTTTAAGACGTTGGCAGAGACGATTGACCAATTCTAGAGGATTACAAGGATAAACTGCAACATGGTCGCCAGTTTCGTATTGAAGATCGGTGTTAGAAAGGTCAAAGGCAATATAGCGAGTGGAACGGCTACCGAGAATCACTTCTTGAAGGAGTTCCTGATTTGCGATTACTGGTACAGACACGAAATGTCGTTTTTCTATATCGTCTTGGTCAGTTGTAGAGATGTGGGATGCAAGTTCTCTGCATTGCGTTGCTTCTGCTTCACTTAAAAAAGTGACATTCAGTTTGACCAATGCTTCGGTTGTTGTGGCATCTGCGGCAGTGTTATCTTCACCTACAATACGAGCAATTAACCCCAACCATTGCTTAAATGTGTCGGCTTGTCCTTTAATTTCATCGCCTTTGTGTAGTGGTACGATACAGTTAGCACCTGCTTTCGCTAGCGCTTTGTCAACTGCAATCCCAGCAGCACAGAAGTGTTCGTAAACAGTACTGCCAATACCCAGAACTGAGTAATTCAAACCACTCAAGCAACCTGATGGTTGTTTCTTCAACCACGAAAGGAATTTTTTACCGTTTCCAGGCATTTCCCCATTGCCAAAGGTAGAGGTGACGACGAGCAGCAATTTTTCCGAAGCTAAGGAATCAGTGTTGTACTCATCTAGCGCCATTACCTTGGGACGGTAACGCTGCAACTGACGGGCGGCTTTCCGAGCAAACCCTTCTGCTGTTCCAGTTTCAGAGGCGTAGAGAATCAGAATGCGATCTTGCTTGTCTTCATCCTCATTTGTACTAGTAACAAATCTTTCCAAATCTATACCATCTTCTACTGCATAACGGTCAGCAGCATGGTGATATGCTGGTTCGAGGTAGAAGTCACGCATCTGATGGTGCCACACTGGGCAAGCGCTACCACCTGCAGGCGGAACCACCCAACCCCAGTCTCCAGGACATTCTCTTCCTGCTTTCTTTTCTCGCAAATCGTGGGTGAGGAACTGACGGGAGGCAGATTGGTGATCCACCATTGTTACCTTGGCTTTCTGGAACGAGTGCAAGATGGCAGTATTCAATTCCAAAGCTACGCGATCGCGCCACAGAGTTTGTTCCGAACTAGTGTCCAGTTTTAGAACCTTGGCGATTTCTTCCATCTTGTCGTAGCGCCAGTCTTCCAAAAAGTCCCGTGCAATCTCAGTCCCCATGTACCAACCATTGAAGGGGATGCAGCAGTAGGTAATGCCGCCAATGTCCATACGGAAGTTAGTGATGGCAGGGACGGCATACCACTTAAAGCCCAATGACTTAAACTCTGGAATAAAGGGATGTTCGATTTCAACTTCTAAGACTTCTTCGGTGGGCCATTCATACAGCTTTGGTTCCATCCCCGGTACTTCAATCACCAGTGGTAGGATGTCATATGGTGTACGAACTTCTGGAGGTTTCCACCCCAACTTCACGATCGCTTTAGTTAAATTGAGATTGGCGCGATCGCCCTTGACACTACCATCTTCCTCTTCGTATGCTGCATAACGAACCAACTGCTGATTCCAAATACGAAGACCCCAGCGTTCTTTGGGCTGTTTTGGACGAAAGGCAGTCATAGTGATTTGGATGTTACCGCCGTTGGTAGCAAGTCGGAGGTGTTCTAACAGCTCTTGGTACATTTCATCGGGGTCAGTGACATGACGGCGATCGCGTACCACCATGTTGTTCCACTGAATCCGACCTATACATTTGGAAGCATTTCGCCAAGCCAGTTGAGCACCATAAGCAAGTTCTTCATAGGTATGGGTGTAAGTCCCTGTGGCTTGTACCTCTTCCTGAATTTCCTTCCAACGCAAGTTTTTCTGTTCTGGTTTAAATGCCTTACGGCACTGAAATTATAACATCAAAAAACTGTAGCATTATGTATCTACTTTTGAAAAACCACTTTTCCTACTTTTCCTACTTTTCCTTCCCAAATAGAAAAATGGTGGGAAATGGTAATGCTAACTTAATACTACAAGGGATACGATAATTGAGGTGTCAGAATCCCGGTTTCTTCTGCGAAACCGGGGTTCTAATTTCCGCTTATCCGAGTAATATGGTAAGTAAGTCAGTACAATTAAAGTTAACTAGTCAGGATCGTCATTAGTCATTTGTCATTTGTCACTGGTAAGAATTTCAGGCATATTGACATTTTGTAATGTAATTCTGTTGATTTTCGCCTAGCTACTTATATCAACCTCAAACTTCTTCAATCCAACCTTCCACCATTTCATTCCAGCATTTTAAATATAAAAACCAAACTTCGGCACTGTTCTTTTTTAAAAAGATTGGTGAAATCCTAATAATGCCTTTCGTATCACGATATTTAACCTTCCATGCCATTGCAATTCACTCCACTCGCAATACTGCTCGGTTAAGGGAAATAAAGGGTAAAACAGTGTCAAATGTGTTCGCGTATTAAAAACGATAACTGAAAGCGGATGGGCAAGGTTATTTTTTGTCTTTGAGACTTTCGTACAAATCTATCCAGTTTTGTCTGAGAGAATGAATCGTATTTTTTAAGGTGTCGATTTGCATTCTTCGTGTAACTTGCATAACAGCATCAATATGAGCGGGGCTTCCAGCTTTCCCCAAATGCTTATATTTACTTAATTTATTAGGAGTTTGCGTAGGGAAAATCGGCATTTGAGCGTGCAACTTATAGTACCAGTAAGTTCCTTTTTGACCGCGTGCCTGGTAGCGCAGGACACAACAACCTTCGGGTGCAACTTCTCCTGAAGCTTGAATTTGTTGAATTTGTAGTTGTAGAGTAGCGATCGCTTGCTGTAAGAGTTCGGCTCTGGCAATAATATCGTCAGTTTTCGTAGGCATCAATTGGAATTGGGGAAAGATAGAGTTCTCGAATAGATTACGAGAACAAAAAGTGTTTTAATCAATATTATCTTATACGAAATTTCACTTCAAAACTGAGTGCTAATGATGCTAGTTAACTTTGAATTCAACAATCAAATCCTAAATCGGGCACAATTACTGCTGGCTCTTAACCAGATCATCCCTACCGAGTCGATTATGGCAGCGATTACAACAACGAGTAGTACCGCACGGCGTCAAAGAATACTTCCTACACACGTAGTAATCTCTCTAGTAATCGCCATGAGTTTTTGGTCCTCCGATTCAATCGTGGATGTATTGAAAAATCTCATTCAGGGTTTTAATTCTTTGCAAATCCCCTTTAAGAGACGTTTTAAGATACCAACATCTTCATCAATAAGTGAAGCTAGACAACGAATTGGTGCTGCTGTTATGACTCGTTTATTTGAAATTGTTGCAAAACCTTTAGCAACAATTAAAACACCAGGTGCTTTTTTGGGTGGACTGAGAATAATGGCTTTGGATGGCACAGTTTTTGATGTTCCTGATACAGAAACTAATGCTAAAGTATTTGGTTACCCTGGTTCTCGTCCTGGTACAAATCCGGCTTTTCCCAAAGCTAGGTTAACTTTTTTAGTCGAAGCAGGAACTCATTTAATTATCGACATATTTTGTTGTCCATATCGAATTGGAGAGAGAAAAGGAGCTTTAAAGCTATTAAGAAGTGTTGAGGAGAGTATGTTGTTAATGTGGGACAGAGGACTGCACTCATTTAAAATGATTCATGCTGCAATCAAACAAAAATGTCATATTCTTGGTCGCGTGCCATCTCATGTAAAATTTGAGTTTGTTAAAGCTTTTCCTGATGGTTCCTATCTAAGTTGGCTTGCTCCTGATGGAAAGTCAAGAAAGAAGGGAGCGACGAAAATACCTGTTCGTGTCATTGAATATATTATTGAAGTTGAGGGTGTAGAAAAGGTGTATCGTTTAGTAACTGATTTGATGGATATTTCAACTTTTCCTGCATTGCTCTTAGCCCAAGAATACCATCAACGGTGGGAAGCTGAGAACACCTTGGATGAGTTAAAAGTCCATCTGAACGGTCGTAAAATTCCTATCCGCTCGAAGAATCCTCGTGAAGTTATCCAAGAAATTTATGGTTGGTTACTAGGACACTATTGTATACGTTATTTAATGTTTCAAAGTGCAGCAATCAAGGGAATATCTCCCCTAAGTTTAAGTTTTACCAGTTCTCTAAGAGTTGTCAGACGTGCTATTCCTCAGTTTCAACAGCAAGTTAATCATTCTCTTGAGAATATGAATATATATTTTAGCTGGTTAATCTGGGAAATCTTAGACTTACAAATACCACCAACCTCAGGCAGAACTAATCCGAGGGTAATCAAGAAAACTCGTTCTAAATTTAAAACTAAAAAACGATGTCATAGAAATAATTATACTCCCCGGCAACAACTATCTTTTACAATTTTTACAACCGCTAGTTGACATCATCTAGTAGTAGAAGATAGTTGAACTAGATAGAAAATTAAAAGGGACAAGGTTTAGAGATTTTTTCAATTAAATATAAACATTCTTGAGAGATACTTGCTCATCTCTTGTGGGTTCATTTATACAAATTTCTCTCATTTTTGTTCTCGTAAATAAAACGAGAACAGTTTCTTCGGAATTTTAGGCTTCACTTTCCCTTAACCGAGCAGTATTGAACTCCATCCTTACCGAATAATGTTTGATCGGCTGTAATCGGATGAGCAATTAGACTTTCGGCTTTGAGACTGACATTATCAAAGTTAACCTCTGTACCCTCTGCTATGTTCAAGTTAAGCAAGCGAATCCCCAGGTTCTTACCGAGAATTGAATCACCACTAGCAGCAGTAAAGGAAACGGTAGCCTGAGCAAACTTGCCTTCCTCAATTGTCAGGCTGTTGTTGTCTACTCCTATCACCTCACCGTCTGCTAGCAGTTCCACGCGATAGCCAGGGAAGCCAGTTAAGTTGATTGAGTCTGCTGAACTAATCTCAGAATTGCCAATATCTACAAGCAGGGTGTATTGACTGTACCAGCACCACCAATATCAAAATAAGGAACACTCCAAAAGGCTTGTTGTTGTTCTACAGGAACAGAGTACCAAACAGCGGTAGTATAGTCAATGGCATTGCCAATATCGGTTCGTTCTAAACCGGTTTCACCTCGAAAGACAAAAGGTGCTGCATTCTGAATCTCTGGATTAAATGCAACAGCAGCACCAAAAACAGCCGAATTTTCACTTAAGTAATTCTCTAGAATGTCAAAAGTAGTTTTATCTACTTGTTCGGTTGTTGATGTCATTTAAAGTTCTCCTAAAATATAGACATAGAACAAAAGCTTGTTGAAAAATTTACTAATTTTTCCAACTTGAAGCCAAGAGAAGCAAAGCGTGTTGTTGTGTAAATATTGAAGCAACCTAGAACTCTATCGACTAACTAAAAATTAACTATCATTTCAAGAAAATTTCAAGTACGAATTTAGGAGCCTATATGATTTAAGACCATATATGGAAACAAAGCTTTATCAATAAGTTTTAGTTACTTAGACCTACACAATAACAACATTCAAGCCCTCGCTGAACTTTCTCAATCACTTATTTCTCTCAATTGAAAGAGTAACACAAGTATCAAAAAAAGAGAACTCTCGCTAAACTGGTTATATTTTTTTTCAAAAATATTCTGAAAACCTACTTATCCTTCTGTTTCAGATTTTTTTAAAATCATTATTATATATGAGTTAAGCTTTTCCAGCTTTAGCACTTTTGGGATTTCATAATTTTCTTATTCAAGAGAATGATAATAAATTATCCTACTTATCCTACTTATTTTACTGATTTGTGCTTTTACAAATTTTACCAACAGAATTTTAGAAGTAAAAAGTTATAGAAACCTTTTATAGCAAGACTTTTATGGAGATTTAATGCTAAAGAGCCAGCCTCTTATGCCTAAAAGTTATAGGTGCGATGCTTATAAAGCATTTGACTTTACTTATTAGTTCTATAAGATAATAGGACTAATATTTGATTTTTGAAATATATGTAGGGTGGGCAATGCTAGCCCTGTCAAGGTGATGATTGAAAAACAAGTATTCTCTTCGCGCTCTTCGCGTCTTTACGGTTCAAAAGTAATTTATTTAACCGCCGAGACGCAGAGTATGCAGAGATAAGAGGTGAGAGAGCGATTAATTCTCATCTTCACGAGAAGCAATTAACTTCTCAATGTCGCTGTGCAGTTTGCGACAAAGATTGTCTAAAGGAATATCATTTGTATCGTAACCAAACGGATTCTCAATTTCTAAACCAATGGCTTCAATGCCAAACAATGCAAAAGCAACAACACCAACAACTGGAATTGTCCACCAATGCAAATCCTTTACCATTTGAAAAGGCAGGGCAAAACAACACAAAATTTAGGTTTTATAGGTTTTTAGTACCTATTACCTTAAAGTTGCCATCATAAATTTTCTAGAACTTGCTGTGAATAAAAAACTGTGATAATTTTATAGCGTTCTTTAACTAAATTTATATTTTGGTTCAAAGTATTTTTTTGAAAACCTACTTATCCTTCTATTTTTTCGTTTTAAAAAGTAATTATGTATGAGTTAAGCCTTTCTATTTTTACCATTTTTGAGCATTTTGGGGATTGCAAGACTTTCTTAGTCAATAAAAAATGCGCTCAATAATCCTACTTATACTATTTATCCTACTTATCTTACTTATTTGTGCTTTTACAAATTTTATCAGAAGTAAGAAGTTACAAAAAACGGTTCTACCAATCTCTTTATGAAGATTTAATAAGTGCCAGCATGGTATACCTAAAAGTTATAACTATATATGCTTATAAAGCATTAGACTTTACGGAAGTGTCCTATTACACTAAAGTTCTATAAGTTTTTACTCTCAAAAATTAAATTTCATCTCACTGAATGTAATTAGCTAAGGAGTGTGTGAATTGCTGCAGAATGTTACTTTGTTCAGTGTGCTTGCGATCGCTATTGGTGCGGTTCCTGGTGCTTTGAGTCGCTATTATCTAACTGAGTTTTGTAAAAGAGCCATAGGTACAAACTTTCCTTACGGCACTTTTATTATCAATTTCACAGGCTGTTTACTAATGGGCTTTTTCTTCACCTTATTTAAGGGGATTAAAGGATTTCCCCCTGAGATAGATTTGTTGGTAAGAACTGGTTTCTTGGGTGCTTATACAACCTTCTCAACCTACGGATACGATACATTGACGCTGTGGCGAAATGGCAAGCAGGGAGCCACCATTTTTTACTGGGCAGGCAGTGCAATGTTAGCAGTCATTGGTATTGTATTAGGTAGCTATTTAGCGAAGGGAATTGTGGGATAATATCGATTCATTTGAGCCAAAATACTAAACTGTATTTAATCACTTAATTGCCAAGGCAACTTTTGATAATGCAAAACACTTTTATTCGCACTGTCATAGCGATCGCTCTAGGTGCTATTCCAGGTGCTTTAGGACGCTACTTTATAACTGAATTTACCAAAGCAATGATTGGTAAAGATTTGTCCTACTATGGCACGTTTTTTATTAATGTAACAGGCTGTTTTATTATTGCTTTGTTTTACACTTTAAACGAACAAAAGTTAGAAAATTTTTCACCTGAAATTCGGTTAGTGATCGCAACTGGTTTTTGTGGTGCCTACACCACTTTTTCGACTTACGGATTAGAGACTTTTACCCAAATAGATAAAGGCAACACAACAGTAGCTTTAATCTATTGGTTAGCCAGCATGCTAGTTGGGATGCTTGGTGTGCAATTGGGTGTAACATTAGGTAAGCTTAATTCTAAATCTAGCGTTGCTGATTAATGAGATAAATCTTGTGGGGTAGGCAGGACAGCCCCGTCAGTACAAGGGACGGGCTGTCCTACCATCCCACGAAACCAGTAAAATCATCGCGCAAATATGCAACGCCCTAAATCTAATTAAGCTAACATATAGCGACATAAACACAACTTTGAGAGAAGCGAGTCCTTCTGCTTTGTTTGGTATGGACTGGCAAATACAAATAGGTAAATTAGGTACAGGAAGTCGAGGGAAGATGAAACTCATAAGGAGATCGACGTGGTTAGATTTAGCAATTGATTTCAGAAGTTCTGTGATTCGTGCCATTTGGCGACGAGTACTAGCTACTATGATATTTGCCTTTCTAATTGCGATCGCCTATCATAAAGGGTTTGCCGTCAACCAACCGACTCTCGCTAGCTTAATCCCTGGAGTCGTCCTTGGTCTTTTACTGGTTTTTAGAACAAATACAGCCTATGACAGATTTTGGGAAGGTTGTAAAATTTGGTATAACTTGCTCAATGCCTGTCGTATTTTGTGTCGAAATATTTGGATAATGGTTCCAGTCAATAATCCTGAAGATTTGAAAAGGAAAATCTCTCATATTAGATTAGTAGGAATATTAATAATTGCAATTAAATTACATTTAAGAAACAGAAGTATTGAGAATTACGAAGGGATGCAAGAATAAACTACTTTAAAATATTATTTTCACCTTAACCTTAGCCAATCAAGAGGTGACCACTGGCTTAAAGTTGTGAAAAGCCGTGGATTGTTCACCAAGTGTTTGATTCCAGGTCGTCTATACTTTAGGAGTACTTTGAATGACATCAACAAGCGTTGTGATTCCTGCACAGTCAGGTGTCGCCAACGTCACTGTTAGCTTAGACTACAAAGCGGGAGTAGACAATACTCAGTTCCGCCATATTATCCCAGTTGCTGAGTTTGTCAAAGATAGCCTCACAAATTTTCAAAATCCGAATGATAGATAATTTGAGAGAAACCTTAAACTTTGCAACTCTCTTACTACAACTTTCGCTGCTTATGGTGGGTCAATTCGGTTCTTTTCTATCGAGCCTAGTCACTTGGGCAATTGTCGTTTTCTTAATATACATAACCCTGTTCTATGGGTTGCGTCTATTCTTTCGCCGCCGGGAAAGGGAGATTGCCATTGTTGCTTTGAATGTTTCACAGGTTCCGCTGCTAACAATTCTCATTCTTAGCGCTTTGAAAATCTCGATGCTGAGTTTTGGGAACGCTCAGTTCATTCCTTTATTTGAGAAAGTGTTATCGGCTTTAATTGTCGCGGCTGCTAGTTATTGGAGCGCTCAACTATTTACTCAAGTTATTGCTTACTACTTGAAAAAATACGCCCAAAATACTGAGGCTATGTGGGATGATGTCTTAGTACCACTGCTAGAAACTACCTTACCACTGCTCATTTACATAATTGGAGGCTTTTTGTTTTTACAGTCTTTAGGACTGGATTTAACTGGACTGTGGGTGGCATTTGGGGGCGCTACGTTTGTGCTAGGTTTTGCACTGAAGGATATTTTGGCAAACTTCTTTAGCGGCTTAGTCCTGTTGATTGATACACCCTTTCAGTTTGGGGATGTCATTAGCCTATCAGATGGCTCAGTCGCGGTGATTAAAAAGATAGGTGTGCGCTTAACTAAATTGCTGCTAATTGATACCAATTGTGAAATCTATATTCCCAACGGAAGTTTGGAAAGTCAAAAGATCATCAATCTGAGTCGTCCGGCTCCGCACTACTGCTATTCACTCAGCGTTCCTTTACGAGTAGATGTAGAGCTAGGTCAAGCCATAAGTATTCTCAAAGAAGTTGTCCTAGCTCATCCAGATACACTAGGAAATATCGATTGCAAGCTTCAAGTTATGGATAACTATTATAAATTCGAGAAAGAGACAGAGTTCGATGAACGCAGACGCTTAAAGAAAGAAACTGGACGAGAACGCCTATTGGCGGAAAAGAAAGTCAACAAAATTCTCGAAGAAATCAACCAAAAACTCAGAGATTTGAGCGAGAAAATCAAGATTCTAGAAAAGGATGGATTGGACATAGAGGAAAGGCGAAATATTCAAAACAATTATCTAGATATTATCAAAGAAATTGGGTTAGAGGTGGTAGGCGATCGCCAAGGCAAGCGAAGATTATTTACAATAAAAGAATTAGCAGAAGAAGATACGCTCATTAATTCAGTGAGAACATGGTATAAAACATGGCTAAAAGACCCAGATTTGACAGAGGAAGATCCCGATAATTTACAAGAAGAATGGGAGAGAAAAATTGAATTGCTGAAGCTAAGAGTTGATAAGTTGTATCAGAATATTTCCCAACATAAAGTTGATGAAAGGAAACTGGACGACTATGTCTTAGAATTAGCTAATTGGCTTAACGAAAGGTTCAAAAGCCCCCAACCGTTGTCGCAAGCTCCAAAAATTTGGATGGAGAAAATAAAGGAGAACATGACTCAACAAGTCGCATCAGTGGAATATATTGTTAGGTTCTTCGTAGACAATATTAAATTGGAACAATGTCAGCGTGGTTATCGGGTCAAAAGCGAAGTGCAAGGTGAAGTTATTCGGCAGTTGCGGCAATCCTACTTGTATCGATAACAGTCACGCAGAATTATAATTTTGTCAATACATAATACATAGATTGTACTATAAGGGTTTTTCATAATTATGTCCCAACATCTCAAACCGCTTATCATGATCCCAATCAGACACTGCGGTAGCCATGCTTTACGTTGACGCCTCAATTTTAGTCCAGACTTTTATTCTCCTTATCCCCTCCACATCATAGATTTTATGCCACTTGTGAAATTGTACGGAGATATTTCACAAGATGATAACTATTTCCAGATGGTTATTGACCTGATTGGTTTACAAAATTCAACGATGGTCAAATGGGAGGGGATTGCACTCGATCCAGTTTCTATTTTTGATGCTGTTAAAAATCGCCCGCGTAGTATCCATTCTATTACTTGGCAAATGTTATTTCAGGCAGGAAAAACTCAGTTTTAACAGGGGAATATCTTTATAATCTTGCGATCGCAATTCTCATTGCCTTATCTCGGACATGCTTTTGAGTTTCATCGCAACCCGATCGCACTTCTACAACGACGGCGCGATCGCTTCGGGGATATTTTCTCATTTCTGATCGGCAGTCACACTGTTGAGTGCAAGTAAATTATCCCCGTGGCATTGAGTCATCCCGTTTGGGGTGACGGTAACTGTGTTAGCAAAGGGGAAAGGAATGCCTGAATTTGGTGCCACACCCAACGTCATAGTCAGGGAGTCCAAATCAGACGCCAATCCTAAATCGGAGAACGTCTGCTCGGCTACATTTTTATTAATGACTTCATAGAACTCATTCGGATTTTGAGAATTCGTCAGGCGATCTTTGACAAACTCAGCAACTAGTCCAATTGCGCGGAACTGAGTATAGTCTACTCCTGCTTTGTAGTCTAGATTGACGGTAACGTTGGCGACACTGGACTGTGCTGGAATCACAACATCTTTTAATTCAAAAGAAACTAATGCATCAGTTGTGCCATCGGGACTGAGTGCGACTAAAAAAGAATGGTTGGAAACATTTTTAGAACTACCGTTTGGAATCCCCAGCCTCGATACTTTTAGAAGAGTGTTTGAGAGAATTAACCCAAAAGAATTTGAGCAATGTTTTCGAGTGTGGGTACAATGAGTGATGGAAGAGGCTTAGTCACGCAAACTTCTAGTTTCGTTTGAACAGTAGCATAATAATTTATAATTGAGTTAGGTAAAGTATATATCTTTAAGCTTTAAGGTGAAATAATCTTGATGTTAAATATAACGATTGACGAAATCCAGAGCAACCCTTTAAAGTACCTCCGTAAAGTGGAGGCAGGTGAAAGCTTCGTAATTATCGAAGCAGATAAACCTATTGCTGAACTTAGACCTGTTACTTCTTCTGTAAAACCGTTACGACCATTCGGCTGATGTGCTGGAGAATTTACGGTTCCTGATGATTTTGATGCACCATTGCCAGAAGATATTATCAGCAGATTTGAAGGGCAATGAAAATTCTTCTTGACACACACATATTTTTATGGTTTATCAGCGCCGATAATCAGCTACCAATTGGTATTCAAAATGCTGTTCGTAATTTTCCAAAGTACTAAAAACGATGCTAATAGCAGGTAAGTCCGTCACGCTAGTAGTGGCAGAACTGGCTGTGAGGCTGACAACTGACGACTTTGTGTTTTCTATGAAAAGTTTTCAGTACTGTAGGTAGGGCTATGCCGCACAAAAGCCTTATATAGTGGGCTTTAGCCCTACTAGCCCTGTCAAGGTGGATAAAAACTTCAAGCAATCAATAGCTCTCTCTCCTCTTACCTCTGCGTACTCTCTGCGTCTAGTGCAGTTAAATAAATTACTTGTAAACCGCACTAAACGCAGAGAGTACGGAGAAAAAAGATGAGGAATTGCCGCCTGAATCACAATTTTATGAGTCACTTTGACAGGGCTAGCAATGCCCACCCTACGTATATTGTAAAAATCAAATACTAGTCCTATAGGTAAAATTAGTACCATCAACTCTCTGGGTTTTCACCGCAAAATCATGTCTATTTTCGTCCCAAGAAAGAGCTTCTACTCGTTCCCCAAACCGACAGATGGGTAATTGTTCTGCCACCCATGGACAATAGTGGTTGTATTCTCGACGCGGAATATGAAACTGTCCGAAAAAGAGAAAATTTTTGATTCTTAACTACCAAGATTGTTTTTGTGATAAATTGAGGAACAAAAATTACTGCTAAACTTGCCTGGATGATACAGCATATTTTATCTTTGTGAGGTACAGTTGGAGGGGCAGGGATGCCCATCTTACAATATTTGTGTTGATGAGCGCTTTGTACTTCATTGACTTGAAATCTGCTGTACGTCGTTGATTAGCCAAATGTAGTTTAAGGAGAGGATATGGCAAGAGTCATGATAGTTGGAGCAGGCGGTGTTGGTAGGGTAGTTGCTCACAAATGTGCCGCACAACCAGAATTTTCTGATATTCTGTTAGCGAGCCGCACGTTGGAAAAGTGTAATCAAATTGCCAAAGACATCAATTCCCCGAAAATAACCACCGCTGCTTTAGATGCAGATGTTGTTAGTAATACAGTTAAACTCATTCAAGAATTTTGCCCCGAAATTCTTATTAATGTAGCGCTTCCTTATCAAGATTTAGCCTTGATGAATGCTTGTCTTGAAACAAAAGTCAATTATCTCGACACGGCTAACTATGAACCTCCTGACGTAGCGAAATTTGAATATAGTTGGCAATGGGCGTATCAAGAACGGTTCAAAAATGCTGGAATTACAGCAATTCTTGGTTGTGGGTTCGATCCTGGGATGACAGGAGTTTATACCGCCTATGCCTTCAAACACTATTTTGATGAGATCCACTATTTAGATATTATTGATTGTAATGCAGGCAATCACGGACAATCTTTTGCCACCAATTTTAATCCAGAAATTAATATTCGTGAAATTACTCAAAATGGTCGATATTATGAAAATGGGCAATGGGTAGAAGTGCCTGCTCTTTCCGTTCATCGCCCAATTGATTACCCAGAAGTAGGTTTTCGAGAGTCTTATCTCTTGTACCATGAAGAGTTAGAATCTTTAGTAAAAAATTTTCCCACAATTAAAAGAGCGCGTTTCTGGATGACATTTTCAGAAAACTATATTACTCATTTGCGCGTTTTAGAGGCTGTAGGGATGACACGGATCGATCCTGTTAATTATGAAGGGACACAAGTCATTCCCCTCAAATTCCTAAAAGCAATTTTACCGGAACCTTCTTCTCTAGCAGAGAATTATACAGGACAAACTTCTATTGGTTGTCATATTCGTGGGTTAAAAGATGGAAAAGAACGTCAATATTACATCTATAACAATTGCGATCATGCTGCATCATATAAAGAAGTAGGTTCTCAGGCAATTTCTTATACTACAGGGGTTCCAGCAGTAGTTGGTGCATTAATGTTAGTACTTGGACTATGGAAAAAGCCTGGAGTATTTAATGTAGAAGAGTTCGATCCAGATCCCTTTATGGAATTGGTAGCAAAACTTGGTTTACCCTGGCATGAAGTCATTGATGGAGACTCACCCTTTGAGGCATAGTTTATCATGACCCAAACTAGCGATTTATTCAAAAATATCCCTTCGCCCTGTTTTGTGTTGGAAGAGGCACTTTTAGAACGAAATTTGGCTATTTTTGAAAGATTACAACGGGAAGCCCCTATCAATGTATTGCTGGCATTAAAGGGGTTTTCTCTGTTTCATAGTTTCCCCATTATTCGTAAAACGCTTCAGGGTGTATCAGCAAGTTCATTATGGGAGGCGCAATTGGGGGCGGAGGAATTTGGCGGGGAAGTTCATGTCTATTCCCCTGCTTACCGAAATGAAGATTTACCGCAGATTTTACCCTTAGCTTCTCATATAACCTTTAATTCAGTGACGCAGTGGGAAAGATTTGCGCCTATTATTGCGAAATCATCGTCTCATCTGTCGATAGGCTTGCGAATTAACCCTGAATACTCCCCAGTGAAAACCTCGCTGTATAATCCTTGTATGCCCCATACACGTCTTGGGGTCTCACAAAATCAGCTTGGAGATACTTTACCACAGGGAATTGAGGGGTTTTTGTCTCACAATTTATGTGAAAGCGATTCTTATGCGTTGGAGAAAACCTTATTACAAATAGAGCAGTTATTTGGGCGTTTTCTACCTCAATTAAAATGGCTAAATCTTGGCGGCGGTCATTTGATGACTAGTAAAGATTACAATGTGGCTCACGCGATTGAGGTGATTAAGGCTTTTCACGAACGCTACCCCCATATTAAGTTAATTATTGAACCAGGTTCGGCGATCGCTTGGGAAACTGGGTTTTTACTGAGTACAGTGCAAGATTTAATTATTACTCCTGCACTTATTAATGTTATGTTAGACATCTCTTTTACTGCTCATACACCAGATTGTTTAGAAATGCCCTATAAACCCGTAATTCGGGGGGCGCACGAGCCTCAAGACAGTGAAAAAGTATATCGCATGGGGGGATCGAGTTGTTTAGCAGGAGATTTTCTAGGAGATTATGCTTTTGCTGAAGATTTATCTATTGGCGATCGCTTAATTTTTGAAGATATGATGCACTATACAATGGTCAAAACTTCCATGTTTAATGGGGTAGTGCATCCTTCCATTGGCACGCTCAAAAAAGATGGTAGTTTCATTTTATGGCGACAGTTTTCTTATCAGGATTATCGTGCTAGATTGGGATAAGTTGCTACGCTTTGGAACAGTAAAGTATTGGCTTTTACGGACAAAAACAGTTCGCACTTGTCGCCAACTACTCAAGGTTGAAAAAGCAATGTGGCTATTTGTCACAACAGAAGGCGTGGAACCAACTAATAACGCGGCTGAAAGAGCTATTCGTCCTGCTGTCCGAAAAGGGACGTACTAGCTTTGGTTCTCAAACGCGCACTGGTAGTACTTTTTTTGCGCGAATGATGACCGTGGTTACTACCCTAAGGTACGAACGTCGTAATGTTGTGGAATTTATGACACAAGCTGTTGCTTCTGCTCGCTGTTGTTCTGGCTTGGTTGTCAGTTCGGCGAAGGGAACTTGGTGCGAGCGCAAATAATCCGCTGTTTTTGCTAAGAAAATCTCAGAAATTGGTTGTTGCTGTTATTTCGGTTACCTCGGCGTGAAATAGGAGTTTGCCCTGACAAGGATCTAAAGTCTGGGAGAAAAACTTTTTACAGCGATTGTGTTCATCGGCAATCACCACTCGCGCCTCGTGTCCGGTGCGGAATACCTCAGCGCGATCGCGTTCTTCATAGGCAGCAATAATCACAAAATCTCCTGGCTCGCACAAATGAGCTGCTGCACCATTGAGACAAATGACACCACTTCCAGGCTCTCCTGACAACACGTAGGTTGACAAGCGGTTGCCATTGCTAACATTCCAAATTTCCACCTCCTGCAAAGGCAGAATTCCCACCTTATCGATTAATTCACTGTCAATCGTGACGCTGCCTACATAATTAACATTTGCATCCGTTACGCGCACTTGATGTAGTTTGGCGTGCAGCAGTCTAATTCTAGCCATTATTTTTTTCCTGTATATGTCAATGGAATGATTGTTTTTCAAGCACTTTTTCAAACAGAACGGCTTCTTTATGAGGGGCAGGAACATTAGAAAAAACGCGCTTGCCCTCAAACTCAAAAGACTCGTACTGCACGGCATATCTTCGTTGATATTCCAACTCTTGAGCAATATATTTCGTAACCGAATGCGTACAAGTTGTCACAGCACGCTTGTAGTTTAAACTTGCTGCTACTTCTAGTATCTTATTTTCCAAAGCTAAGGCAATAGCAGCACCGTCTACATCGAAAGACGTACCTGACATAAATATATGGACAATTTCTCCTACTTTCACCTCCCCATAACTTTTGATGTACATCTGCTCTAAAGAATTCAATAGCGCAAAAATTGGATTCAAGAACTCAGGAATCTCAAATTCCTCCGCCAGGGAACTAGCAAAATCTTCACTCAAACAAAATCCAATAACATTTCCAGAAAGCCGATGGAACGCAACAAAGGATAAACTCTCGCAGAGGCAGTTTCTACAAAGTTGTTCAGAAAAGATATTGAACTCTTCTTTCTGAAGACCCAAACTGACTCCCAAGGGTTCTCTTGAGGTGAAGGATTCGCTGACTAATGCCACAGTCTGTTCTAAATATTGCTTCTCGAACGGAACGATTTCAACATCACTCAAGTGCACCTCAACCACTGTCCAAGGCTTTATCTGTTTGTAGTTGTCGAAAAGCTTTGCTAAAGATGCGAGGGACGGCTCATTGACAAAGTTGGAAAGGGGAATGTGTACCTCAAATTCCTGCTTTAGTTTGTTCAGCAATGATACAACAGACAAAGAGTCCCCACCTAGGTGAAAGAAATCATCGTCTTTGCTAACAGGAGAAACAAGAAACATCTGCCGCCAAATGTTTGCTAACAACTTTTCTGTTTCGGTTTGAGGCTGCTTTTCCGAATCAATGATTCTGAATCTCCACCCACTCATGCCAGACAAGGCTTGGCGATCGACTTTACCATTGGGAGTTAGGGGTAGTTCATCTACAGCGACGAGTCTCACTGGCACCATGTAATGGGGCAGCTTGGCGAGGGCGTACTGTTTCATTGCATCCACATTAACTGTAGAAGGAACAACAAATGCCGCTAGCTGTTTTGTTTCTGGTGTCTCCTCGTTTTCCTGAAAGATAACGGTGACATTAGATACTTCTGGGTGGAACTGCGCTAAGACTTTTTCAATTTCCTCTAGTTCTACTCTAAATCCCCGAATTTTCACCTGATTGTCAACCCGACCTATATAGTACAGCACGCCATTATTGTCTCTGGTTACTAGGTCTCCTGTTTTGAAGAGAATACCGTTGCCAGACCAAGGATTGGGTATGAATCGAGCTTTGGTTTCTTGAGGCTTTTTGTGGTATCCGCGTGCTAGCACAACACCTCCTATCCACAGTTCGCCTACCTTGCCTGGGCGAACTGACTGCAAATTTTCATCCAAGATATGAATCTCGGCATTAAGGATGGGTTGACCAATTGGCACATCCCGTTCTAGGTTTCCTATATCCCCCGCAAACTCAGCCCAAGTGACGTCACCTGCTACCTCGGTACTTCCGTAAAGATTCAGCAAAATCCCGTGAGGCACACTTGCTCTGAATTTCTGCAACAAATTTCGCGTCAGTCGCTCTCCGCTGACCGTCCAAATTTTGAGAGCAGGAAGGGCTTCTCCCAAATCTGGGCGAGTATTGAGCAGCTCTTGTAGCAAAGAAGGTACGAGGATGATGCGAGTCACTTTGGCTTTGTGAAGGAAGCCAATCATTTCTTGAGGATTGGCACTGGAGGCATGGGGTAGAATGACGACTTTTAATCCTTTGAGCAATGCCCCAAAAATCTCCCAAACTGAGTCCACAAAGTTGAGGGTGGTTTTGTGACAACACACTTCGTTAGAGGTAAAAGGATACTGATTCCACATCCAAATGCAGCGATTAACGGTGGCTCGGTGAATTCCACAAACGCCTTTGGGAATCCCAGTGCTGCCGGAGGTGTACAAAATGTACATTAAGGCATCGGGAGTAACGGCAACGTCTGGGTTGCTGCTTTCTTGTTTGGATAGAGATTCGTTGTCTACCAGGAGAATCTGTCCCTCAAAGGGGGGAAGAGTATTCAGAAGTGACTTTTCTGTTATCAGAACTTCACAACCAGAATCTTCAATAATGTACTGTTTTCTGACTTCTGGGAAGTGTGGATCTACGGGGACGTAAGCACCGCCTGCTTTTAAGATTCCCAGAATGGCGACCACTGCTTCTGGCGAGCGTCGCAAGCAGATGCCTACTGGGGTTTCTAACCGTACTCCAAGAAATCGCAGCGCGTTTGCAAGCTGGTTCGCTTGCTTGTTCACTACTGAGTAGGTGAGCTTCCTGTTTTCCATAACAAGGGCGATTTTTTCCGGGGTTTTGGAAGCCTGTTCTTGGAAGAGATGGTGAATGCACTGGTTTAATAGATTGTCCATCTTTGCTAATTAAGTCTCATTAATTCTCTTGAATAGCGATCGCTCTAGACTCCAACAGCGCAGTAGTTTTGCAGTAAAAACGCCAGGTTAAGCTCACAGCAGCTGATAAGAGTCCTAGAACTAAACCAAACCACAAACCAGTGCTGCCCCAATGCAAATAGATTCCCATCAAATAACCACTCCCTAACCCGATTAACCAATAGGCAAACAGACCAATTAGTAGGGGAACACGAGTATCTTTTAATCCCCGTAATGCTCCACCTGCAATGACTTGCATTCCGTCGAAGATTTGGTAAGCGACGGTTAGACCTAACAAAGTGATAGCGAGTCGCACAACTTCTGCGTTATCTGGATTCTTAGTATTTAGATAAATTGCTACAATGGAGTCAGGAAATAAGCAAAAAATCAAAGCTACGATACTCACAAATATTGCCCCCAATGCCATCCCCACAAACCCTGCTTGTCTCACCCCTTTTGGATCGTTTTCCCCCAACTTTTGTCCCACGCGCATAGTAGTGGCGTAGGAAATGCCTAGAGGAACCATAAAGACGATTCCTACAGTTTGGATGGCAATTTGATGAGCGGCAAGTGGAATAGTCCCTAAATAACCCATAAGATAGGCTACAAAGGTATTTTGGCTGATTTCTACGGCAAAAACAATAGCTGTGGGTAAACCGACTTTGATAATTTCAATAAAGGCTAGAGCATCAAAGTGATACCAATGACCGAACAATTGATAGGTTCTAAGTTCTTTGTCTATGCCGATCAAACTCATTCCAGCGATGAATTGACCCCAAAGCGTCAGAGTACTTGCCCAACCTATCCCCGCTAAACCAAGGGCAGGTAAACCCAACTTGCCAAACATGAGGATGTAGTTGGCAACGGCATTAACAACTACTCCAGTTACCATAATCACCATAATGAGTTGGGGACGGTTGAGGGCAGACACAAGGTTTTTCAGGACAGAAAAGCCAATCAAGGCAGGAAAGCCCCAGACAATTGCTCGTAGATAAGACTGAGTGAGGAGGACAGTGCTTTCTTGTTGTCCCAAGTGCAGCAAAATAGGAGCCATATTCCACAGCAGTAGCATGATGGGAATCGATAAAGGAACAGCTAACCAAAGTCCTTGATAGGCGATATTACGGACGTGTTGGAGTTGACCCGCGCCGAAGGCTATCGCAGTGAGGACTCCCACCGCCGAAACCATACCTGAACTCGTCCAAAGGAGGGCAATGTAGGTCGTAGAGCCTAATGCTCCTGCTGCGAGAGTTTTGCTCCCCAGTAAGCCCATCATCACTGTATCAGTAAAGCTAGTAGAAATTTCAGATAACTGTGCGGCAGCTAAAGGAATTGCCAATTTTAAACAGGCTTGAGCTTCTAAAAATACTTTGGAGCGTTCGAATGATACCAACTCTATTTCCCTCGTGACAGTTATGTTATTTTTCTTCTATTGGAATTAATAAACTTTATGAAGCCCGTTTAAATTCCCCAGTCTGAAGTACTTTGTTCGTTACCGAGTTAAGGATTTGCCAAATATGGTCTATCCAATCCAGGTGTTCGGGTTTCATCAGACAGGAGCGCAGACAGGTAATAGAGTCCCGATCCCAATTGATTTCTTCCCCAGTCTCTAACAATAGCTCTTTCGGTAAGTTCGCTATAGCTAGATGGAGATTTTCTCGTGCCGCCGCTTCAAAAATCTCCTTTGCCAGTCGTGAAGATTCACTTGCACTCTGAGATTTTACCACCCAAACAACAATGTCCAGTTGTGGCGGGAAAATTACTATAAATCGCGAATCATTTTGCAGCTTTTCAAAAAGAGTCAGTGCTGCTTTTCGCGACTGACTTAAAGAAGCAGCAAACTGACCGCCCCGAATGAGAGGTAGTAACCGTTGAGTTGCCCAAAGTGCTACTGCCGATGAACCCGGTCTTGAACATTCCAAGCTAATTTCACCTAAATGCAGTTCCTCAGAACTAAAGTAGGTGTAGGGTGAATCATGTTTATAAAGCTTCCCTATAGAGGGGTCTTTGAAGAGAATGCAGCCACAGCCGTAGGGTTGGAGTCCATGTTTGTGCGGATCGACAACAATAGAATCAACCCGTTTGAGACAGTCAAAAGCGGCTTTGGTTTCGGTATCAAGATTATCGATTAAAGTAAAGTAGCCGCCGTAGGCAGTATCTACATGAATGCGGAACTCATATTCAGCCTGTAGTTCGAGAATCTCAGGTAGCGGATCGATGGAACCAGTTGCCGTCGTCCCAATAGTGACAACAACCGTCCCAATATCATCTTCTTGTAGAAGTTTTTTCAGGGCTGCTACATCCATTCGGGCGTGACTATCACAGGGAACGGATTGGAAGGGAAGGCGAAGCACGCCACAAATTCTTGAATGGGTGTAGTGTGCTTGATTAGAAGCGACAACTTTTTTGTTTGGTTGTAAATTTTCTGCAACCCATAAGCCCTCTAAATTCGCCATTGTCCCACCACTACACAGATGTCCCAAATGGGTTTCCCAACCAAACATTTTGGCAATTTCTGCAACCGCCTCTCTCTCCATTGCCGAACTTGCCCGTCCACCATCAAGAGCGTGATTGTTGGGATTGATCCAAAGGGATAGGGTGTAAGCAAGACGGGCAATTTCCGTGGGAGGTTTGAGCATTTGCCCAGCGTAGAGGGGATGGGGATAGGGATAATTGTCTTGCATCCGGTCTGCAACTTCCAAAAGGATGAGTCTCAAAGCATCTAAGTTAGGAGAGAGATCGCATTTTGGCAGATTGTGAAAACCTTCTTCTAGTCGTGCTAGTGCTTCTTGAAGTAATCCTAAACTTTCTTTTTCTAATATCATTTGTTGGCATCCTGTTGTGAATTTATACAGACATTATCAGCATTTGAGTGCCAGAATCAGTTTATAAGTTGGTTCCTTGTAAAATTTTGGGAAGATTCAGGATTCGAGATTGGGAGGATGTTGAGTTTTTTTTCTTTTCTTCCAAGATTGAATCATTTGTAGAGACGTTTTAGCTCTCAGAGTCTGATTTAACGGACAGTCACCCGTTACCCGACCCTGTGGATCGAGTATTTTAGCTCGGTTCTTTTCAAATTTCTGCAAATTTTTGATGGCAGCACTACTTTCAGAAGTAGCTATCAAAGACCCTATCTCTCCTCCTCCAAATTCTGCACAAATACTCTTGTGTCCATCAGATATTCCACCTTGGTAAGCTCGGACAAATTTTTCGTGTTCGGTTTCGAGAATTGCAGGTAGAGTTTTCATGATGGGTAATAGCTTTTGCTTGCAAATAACATTAATCAGATAATCGTGATCCCACATCATTAACCCACTTAAATTTTCTGACTGTACTAACGACTGGGGATGACCAGGAGTCATAGTAGGGCGGATTTCACTTTCATATTTCTCTTTAGTAAAATTACCAGTAAGTTTCATTGCCGCTCCCGATGCATACATAAGTTCAGTAGCCGTTTCTAACTCAACTTTTGCTTGGTTGAGTTGGTCGTTACCAATGGCAGCAACCAAGCGATTTAAACTTATAATTAAGGCTTGGCTAAATACTAAAAATACCCAATGTCCTTTCTTCCATATATGAAGGGAAGAAAGCTTTTGGTTTGGATCAAGATTTAACTCGATCTGATCGTTTTTTAAAACAATCATATTGAAAATATTATTTAAATTGTATTCGTCTAATTTAAACGCTCTTTTTAAGAGAAGAGCATAAGTTTTAAATCCAGCTTTAACAGATGCTTTGTTAGAATTAAAAGGAAGATATGTACTAATTTCTAAAAAACCTAAATAAACTCTCAATAGGCTCGTAACTATTAACTTAGCAGGTTCTTCGGCTTGAATGTGTTGGACTTCCATATAGCGGTCAAACTCTTGAACTTGCTGGTACTTCAAGTTAGTGCCAGTGGAGAATTCTTTCGCCAGGGGAATGACTTCCAATGGGGTAAGTTGCTGTAAGGCGGTATTGATAGTATTCGCCTGCAAAGATTCCTCTTGAGACAAGGCTTGTTGAAGTTGCGTTATTGCCTGATGTACCTGAATGGCAACGGGCTGACTTAATGGGTAACTGCTGAGTAAATCCTGGGGTGCTAGCAAACAAAGATTCTCTAAATTGAGAGGCATATAAGTATCTGTATTTATTAAAGGAAAGGTTACTTTTTTCATAAAAACTAAGTGAAGTTTTTTTGGCAAGCCAAACACAGCGCTAAACTTTGTCAAATACGCTAATCCTATGTCGTTGCTATATAATTACATTATTAATGTTTACACTGTTAATTGGAGCGCACAGGTCACCTTATTGAATCTTCCTCTTCGTCTTAAACTCTATACTTAGCATAGTATAAAAAATCCCAAAATGGCAACTAAAAAATGTCAGATAACCAGTCAAAAAAACTGTTTTACAAGCTCTATTTTATGCACCGGAAGGTGGTTCTTTTGTTCGTGTGGTGAACGATTTCTAACGAATTGAGTTAGCTGTGGCATTAAATATGAGAAACAATCTCTTTATATCCAGCCGTTAATTCGTGGTCGGGATACTGTAAGGAAAATAATCCTTGACTACCTAAGCGAATCATCTCAGTAGAAAGGGGCATAATTCCCGCAACAGGTTTGTTGTAGGTTGCTTCTACTTTCTGTCGCAACGCTTTGAGGTCAAAGTCTGGTAATACTTGATTGACTACTAACAACATTTGGGGAACTTCTAAGTTTTCTGCAACCTCAATGACTACTGCTGTTCCTAAATAGTCTTGTTGGTCGGGACGGAGGATAATTATTAAGGTATCGGAAATGCCGATTGAGAGTAAAGTTTCTTCGTTAATTCCCGGATGAGTATCAATAAAGAGATAGTCTAAATTTAGCAGGTTATTGAGTTGGTATAATCCTTCTTGAAGTAACTCGACATCGTAACCTTCGCTGAGAACTTTGGCAATGTTGTCGCTTTTCATACTTGAAGGAATGAGATAAATGCTTCCGCCTTCGCCGTTGAGGACAGCGCTGACATCATGGGTGACTTCTTTAATTTCGCAGCGTCCCCACAAATAATCATTGAGGGTATGCTTGATTTGGTCATCTTTTAACCCAAAAAGGATGTTCACACCAGGGGATTGGATGTCTGTATCAACCAAGGCAACTCGCTTGCCTAATAAAGCAGCAGTTGCTGCTAAGTTCGCGGTGGTGTTAGATTTTCCCGTACCACCTCGATAGGAGTGAATTGAAATAATTTTAGTCATTGTTTTTCCTCATCGTTTGATAAGCCTTTGGTTGTTCAACGTACCAGCTATAATTAATAGCGTTCCTACGCTTACGAAGTTAATAAATCCTTGATAAACTGTTCTATCTTTAACAACCTTCAAGCCCTCGCTGAATTTTTTCAATCACTTATTTCTCTCAATTGAAAGAGTAACACAAGTATCCAAAAAAGAAAACTCTCGCTAAACTGTTTATATTTTGTCAAAAGTATTTTGAAAACCTACTTATCCTTCTATTTCTTATTTTTTAAAATCCTTATTATATATGAGTTAAGCTTTTCTAGCTTTAGCACTTTTGGATTTCATGATTTTCTTATTCAAAAAAAATGATAATAAATCGTCCTACTTATCCTACTTATTTTACTGATTTGCACTTTGACAAATTTTACCAACAAAATTTTAGAAGTAAAAAGTTATAGAAACCTGTTATAGCAAGACTTTTATGGAGATTTAATACTAAAGAGCCAGCATGATATATTTAAAAGTTATAACTATTATGCTTATAAAGCATTAGACTTTACGGAGGTGTCCTATTACATTAAAATTCAATAAAGTTTTTATTCTCAAAAATTAAATTTAATCTCATAGAATGTAATTAGCTAAAGAGTGTGCAAATTGCTGCAGAATGTTACTTTATTCGGTGTGCTTGCGATCGCGATAGGTGCAGTTCCTGGTGCTGTGAGTCGCTATTATCTAACTGAATTTTGTAAAAGAGCCATAGGTACAAACTTTCCTTACGGGACTTTTATTATCAATTTCACAGGCTGTTTACTCATGGGCTTTTTCTTCACCTTATTTAAAGGGATTAAAGGATTTCCACCTGAGATAGATTTACTGGTAAGAACTGGTTTCTTGGGAGCTTATACAACCTTCTCAACCTACGGATACGATACATTGACGCTGTGGCGAAATGGCAAGCAGGGAAGCACCATTTTTTATTGGGCAGGCAGTGCAGTTTTAGTAGTCATTGGTATTGTATTAGGGAGCTATTTAGCGAAGGGAATGGTGGGATAGTAGCGATTCATTTTAGCAAAAATACTAACCTGTATTTAATCACTTAATTGTCAAGGAAACTTTTGATAATGCAAAACACTTTTATTCGCACTGTCATCGCGATCGCCTTAGGTGCTATTCCAGGTGCTTTAGGGCGCTACTTTATAACTGAATTTACCAAAGCAATGATTGGTAAAGATTTTTCCTACTATGGAACGTTTTTTATTAATGTAACAGGCTGTTTTATTATTGCTTGGTTTTACACCTTAAACGAGCAAAGGCTTCAAAAATTTTCACCGGAAGTTCGGTTAGCGATCGCAACTGGTTTTTGTGGAGCTTATACCACTTTTTCGACTTACGGATTAGAGATTTTTACCCAAATAGATAAAGGTAATACAACAGTAGCTTTAATCTATTGGTTAGGCAGTATGCTAGTTGGGATGCTTGGTGTGCAATTGGGTGTAACATTAGGTAAGCTTAATTCTAAATCCAGCGTTGCTGATTAATGACATAAATCTTGTGGGATGAGCAGAACAGCCCGTCAGTACAAGGGAAGGGCTGTCCCACGAAACCAATAACGCAAATATGCAACGCTCTCAAGGTAAATTAGGTGTAGGAAGACGAGGGAAGATGAAACTCATCAGGAGATCGACGTGGTTAGATTTAGCAATTGATTTCAGAAGTTCTGTGATTCGTGCCATTTGGCGACGAGTACTAGCCACTATGATATTTGCCTTTCTAATTGCGATCGCCTATCACAAAGGATTTGCCGTCAACCAACCGACTCTAGCTGGGAAACCTCTTTAAATTTCAAATGATAGATAATTTGAGAGAAACCTTAAACTTTACAACTCGCTTACTACAACTTCCTCTGCCTATGGTGGGTCAATTCAGTTCTTTTCTATCGAGCCTAGTCACTTGGGCAATTGTCGTTTTCTTAATATACATAACCCTGTTCTATGGGTTGCGTCTATTCTTTCGCCGCCGGGAAAGGGAGATTGCCATTGTTGCTTTGAATGTTTCACAGGTTCCGCTGCTAACAATTCTCATTCTTAGCGCTTTGAAAATCTCGATGCTGAGTTTTGGGAACGCTCAGTTCATTCCTTTATTTGAGAAAGTGTTATCGGCTTTAATTGTCGCGGCTGCTAGTTATTGGAGCGCTCAACTATTTACTCAAGTTATTGCTTACTACTTGAAAAAATACGCCCAAAATACTGAGGCTATGTGGGATGATGTCTTAGTACCACTGCTAGAAACTACCTTACCACTGCTCATCTACATAATTGGAGGCTTTTTGTTTTTACAGTCTTTAGGACTGGATTTAACTGGGCTGTGGGTGGCATTTGGGGGCGCTACGTTTGTGCTAGGTTTTGCACTGAAGGATATTTTGGCAAACTTCTTTAGCGGCTTAGTCCTGTTGATTGATACACCCTTTCAGTTTGGGGATGTCATTAGCCTATCAGATGGCTCAGTCGCGGTGATTAAAAAGATAGGTGTGCGCTTAACTAAATTGCTGCTAATTGATACCAATTGTGAAATCTATATTCCCAACGGAAGTTTGGAAAGTCAAAAGATCATCAATCTGAGTCGTCCGGCTCCGCACTACTGCTATTCACTCAGCGTTCCTTTACGAGTAGATGTAGAGCTAGGTCAAGCCATAAGTATTCTCAAAGAAGTTGTCCTAGCTCATCCAGATACACTAGGAAATATCGATTGCAAGCTTCAAGTTATGGATAACTATTATAAATTCGAGAAAGAGACAGAGTTCGATGAACGCAGACGCTTAAAGAAAGAAACTGGACGAGAACGCCTATTGGCGGAAAAGAAAGTCAACAAAATTCTCGAAGAAATCAACCAAAAACTCAGAGATTTGAGCGAGAAAATCAAGATTCTAGAAAAGGATGGATTGGACATAGAGGAAAGGCGAAATATTCAAAACAATTATCTAGATATTATCAAAGAAATTGGGTTAGAGGTGGTAGGCGATTGCCAAGGCAAGCGAAGATTATTTACAATAAAAGAATTAGTCGAAGAAGATATGCTGATTAATTCAGTGAGAACATGGTATAAAACATGGCTAAAAGACCCAGATTTGACAGAGGAAGATCCCGATAATTTACAAGAAGAATGGGAGAGAAAAATTGAATTGCTGAAGCTAAGAGTTAATAAGTTGTATCAGAATATTTACCAACACAAAGTTGATGAAAGGAAACTGGACGACTATGTCTTAGAATTAGCTAATTGGCTTAACGAAAGGTTCAAAAGTCCTCAACCGTTGTGGCAAGCTCCAAAAATTTGGATGGAGAAAATAAAGGAGAACAATACTCAACAAGTCGCATCAGTGGAATATATTGTTAGGTTCTTTGTAGACAATATTAAATTGGAACAATGTCAGCGTGGCTATCGGGTCAAAAGCGAAGTGCAAGGTGAAGTTATTCGGCAGTTGCGGCAATCCTACTTGTATCGATAAAAGTCACGAAAAGGCGCAAAGACGCCTTTGAAAAACTTTGCAACAAGAATTAATGCTTCTGGAATCTTCACCGCAGTCTCTTCCTCTACCCGTACTCATTTGAAAAATCACTTTTCCTAATTTTCCTATTTATTGAAATAACAAACAGAAAACGGTTGGGGGGAATGCCAATATTGTGGGTTCTTTGCGTACCCCCACTCCAGGACGCTTAGAAATTTTATAGTGTATGCCTAAAAGGTATAGCTTCCATAATTATAAATTCTAATGTATTAGACTTTACATATATGTTTTATTACCCTAAACTGTTGTAAGTATTTAATTGTCGGTAATTAAATTCTGTAAGATTAATTCGTAATTCATAATTAAGAAATTCAGATGCGATCTGGGTTTTCAGATTTCCGTCTGTCGCCTTTTTATGAGTGTTTTTTGTCTAAGTCCCATTAATTGATATTAGAGGATGTTTGAAAATTGGCAAAGTTTAGTCAAAACCTTTCTCCTATAAGGAGAGAAGATTTGAAAACCCCTTCGCTTTATCTGCAAAAATTAATGAGATTCAAGACAATTTAGTTAAGCTATGCCTGTTTCCTACGATCTAAACTTAGTCATTCTCTCCGTTATCATTGCTATTCTCTGTGCCTACACTGCTTTGGATCTCACAGAACGCATCACAACGGCTATTGGACACACCTGGATTGGTTGGTTAATTGGTGGTGCAAGTTCCATGGGAATTGGCATCTGGTCTATGCATTTTATTGGGATGTTGGCGTTTCATGTAACTGTGCCAATTCGTTATGAGGAAACGATTGTTTTCGTATCTGTTTTGCCTGCGATTTTGGCATCAGGGCTAGCCCTATGGATTACTAGCCGCAAAACAATACAGATTCTCAGCCTGTTAGGTGCAAGTCTGCTGATGGGGGCAGGTATTACCACAATGCACTATACAGGCATGGCAGCCATGAGACTACCCGCGATCGCTCATTACGATTTGCGCCTTGTCACCCTTTCTGCCGGGATTGCGATCGCTGTATCACTGGTTGCCCTATGGCTAATCCGTTACCTGCGTCAACAAAAACCTGTTATCTGGTGGCAGAAAATTGGTGCTTCAGCATTAATGGGTTGCGCTGTACCGATAATGCACTACGTCGGCATGGCAGCAGTTTGTTTTAGTCCATTGACATCATTGTCTCAGGAGATTCCTCCAACCGATACCAGTTGGTTGGCATCATTGACCAGTGTTGGAGCATTTTCTATTTTAAGCTGATCACTCATAACGTCTTCTGAGACCAAAGTTTTCGATCGCACCGCTGAACTCGCAACAGCCAATGAAGAAATTATCATGCTCAATGCAAGACTAAAGGAAGAAAACCTGCGAATGGGAGCAGAGTTAGACGTAGCCCGTCAAATTCAAATCTCCACAACCTATATTAACTATGTATTTAGGCTGTTTTTCTATGGGGTGGCGATTGAAAATCGATACGATTATTTCATCAAGATCGCTAAAGTAGCGCTTGTGTTGAAAAGTACTGGCGACAACATTCAAAGTTCGCTCCAAATGACTCTCGTGTCCGTCTTTATCGTGCAACAGCACTGCACCTGCATCGCCAAACAATAACTGTTCCATTCTCGCCAACATTGGTCCATAGGAAGCAGTGACTCCCATCATTAAAGCTCTTTCCACCAAAAAACCACCAGTTTCTGTCAATATTAGCGTTCCTGAATTCATGCGAACCCAACCCAGGCACAAAAGTATCTCTTGCAACACCTTTTGGACTGGTAGATTCCATTTGCTGAACCAGTCAGTCATCTTGTCTGTTTGCTTCTGATGCTGTTGGAGTGTTATTAACATAGGTACCAACAACACACCATCACAAAAATTTGCTATTACCGGATCATCTATATGCCACCGTCTTTGCGAGCGCTCCCACCACTTCTGCAACCACTCCGCCGCCTGCTCTTGTTGTAAAAACTCTTCCAAAGGCAATTGATATAAATCCACAAGGCTGGTTGGAATTTGTTGGTGCAAGCTAGCTTGCAGTTCTAAGGAATATTTTTTCAAAGAATTATGTATGAGTTAAGCCTTGTTATCTTTTGTCTATTAAAGATTTTCTTAGTTACTAAACAAGATGATAAATATTAAACTTATCCTACTTATCTTGCTTATCCTACTTATCTAACGAATTTGTGCTTTTACACATTTTCTAAGCAAATCGCTTTTAGTTATATTTTATACGTTTTTATGTAAGACCTTTATGGAGATGTACTCCCTTTACACTCTAAAATGAGCGATTTTTGTAGGTGGGCTATGCTCTACAAAGCGCAAATGTGCGGTATAGTCCTACCTACGTATTTAAATAATCTTCATGGTGGGGAAGGGAGTAATTACTGAAGTTCTAGTCACTATGCCTAAAAGTTATAGCTGTTATGCTGATAAAGCATTAGACTTTACGGAGGTGTCCTATTACACTGGATTTCTAGAGATTTTACTCTCAAAAATTAAATTTGCTCTCACAAAATATAATTAGCTATAGATGACTGTAACAACAGAAAAAAATTTAATTACAAATACAACCAATAGAACTGTCTATCAACCAGTAATCCCTAAGAATTGGCGGTTGCGTTCTGGTTATTTAAGCGAAGGTAATTCTGATTTTGAATCTGTGCATGTTCTTATCGGTCAATTTCTTACCGATCGCCACTCACCAGATCCTTTACCAGACTCATCATTGTTAACAGAAAACGCCAAATTCCAGTGGGGATACGGCAAACCACTGGATAAAGGTGATTAACTCTCAGGAAGATTTGGAATTTCTGATGAAACACCCTGCTTCCACAACTGATACTGAAGATGTTGTTGATAGATTCCAGTATTGGTCGTAGCATCTTGCAGTAACGTTTGCAGAGGCATCTCTAAACGTGTACTTTGATACAATGCTAGTTGAATTAAATACGGGAAGCCCCCAGTCAGCTTTATTAACTGCTCAAGTTCAGGCGTCGTGAGTTGAAGTCCGTGACGTTCGGCTAAATCCTGCACCTGTTCTGGGCTAAAGGTTGGCAATTTGATCGCCAATCCCACATTAAATGGAGAGCGATGGGTGGGTAAGGGAATGTAAACTTCAACGGCATGAGCGATAACAATTCGTAACTTCTGCCAAACTGAAATGTCTTTTGTTTCCTCATACCAGGAACGCAAAAGGACAAAAAAATCACTAGCAACTTCTGGGTACTCAAATAATTGGTCGATGCCATCTAGTGCTAGAACGATAGGGTTAGAGACTTCCTTAAGGAGATAGCCCTGAAAATAAATCGTGCTGTTAATCAAAGCTCCCATTTCCTCGTCCCAGTAGTCATTTAATCTAGATTCCAAACCCAACTGTTGAGTGACATTTTTACAAAACCAGCGTAAGAAGCGATCGCTCGAAGCAAACACCTGTGTTCCGGCGTGATGTAAGCTGAGTCGCACTGTGTGGTAATTCTGACGTATCCCATAATCCAGAATTCGTGCAATCAGGGAAGTTTTTCCCATGTTTCGAGGTGCAAAGATGCGAATGAACGCACGGGGTTGAAGAATTTCTTGATAACAGGTTTGTTCGATGTTCGAGCGCTCAATGTACAGACAGGAAGCAAGGGGAACCGCTCCTTCTGGAGATTCTAGAACAACGTAGCGTGACCTAGGAAAGCCCGCCGACGGCATTGCTGGTGTTGTTTCAATTGTCTGAGGATTATCCTGAAAAGTTTGGAGGATAGTTGGGGTGCAGTTAACAACCAAAAACTCATCTATATTAGTAGAATTATTCTTGATGCTTTGCACAGCAACATGACTGCGATTCAAAATATCTTTTGCTTGTTCGAGAAAAAATTTCCCTGCTGCTGTAAGTATCAATCCATGAGATTTTCTCAGAAACAGTAAAATGCCCAGTTCATCTTCAAGGTCTTTGATTTGACGGCTTAACGCAGGTTGGGAAATAAACAGTCGGACAGCAGCACGACTAAAACTCAGTTCTTCTGCAACAGTCACAAAATATTTGAGATGTCATAATTCCATAAATAGATTTGATATGCTTAAAAGTTATAATTAAAAGAATTATAAGGCATAAGACTTTAAATTAACTATATACGTACTATATAGATCGGTTCTCCATCGCAGTGCCGCAACCCTTGCTGTAGAATGTTCAGAATTACGAGAGGCTGAAAAGTTGATTGGACGGGCGCTTGCAGGTAATCCGCCTGATGAGATCGCTAACGAACTGCGGGATTTACTGCTAGAAGAAATTTATTCATGGGGATGGTAAACTCGTTGGCATGGTTACGAAAAAATTGCTTTCTGACGCAATCCGACAAGGAAGTGAAGACCTGACTTGTGTGATGCTGCAAAACTTTCCTAAAGCCAATGCTAATACCAGCCTAGAAAATATTTTTCACCTCTACCAACAAGAAAGGACGGTTGCTGTGGTTGATGACGAAGAGAAATTCCAAGGTGTTGTTGAAGCGTCTGATGTTCTTGCTAGTATTGAAAATAATTTGAGAACCCCAAACCAAACTTGATCCGCAGCCATGCTAGAGTACAAATTGCCGCGATATCTACCTTCGGCAGAAGAACTGCCCGACTCGGACGAAACACCTGTGGATAACGAACTGCAAGAATTATTACCAGGACTGTTAAAAGCCACCCTGCTGATGCTTTGGTCAGAGCGGATGGACTGGTTTTTCGGCATTGATATGGGGATTTATAGTCACCCAGATGAACCGCCAATAGTACCAGATGGATTTCTGAGTTTGGGTGTCGAAAGATTTTATGATGAAGAGTTACGTCCAAGTTATGCACTTTGGGATGAAAATGTAGTCCCAATTTTAGCTTTAGAAGTGGTATCCCAAACTTATCGTAAAGAATACAGTGCCAAAAAAGATGAGTATGCAACACTAGGCGTACTCTACTATGTAATTTACTCATCGCGACGCCGTCGCAAACCTCGCTTAGAAGTACATAAACTAGTAAACGGTGAGTACGTATTACAGCAGGGAAACCCAGTTTGGATGCCAGAAATAGTGTTGGGAATTGGCTGTGAACGGGGAAGTTATGGCGGAATTACTCGCGAGTGGCTGTATTGGTACAACGAACACCAACAGCGATATCCAACACCCCAAGAACAGGTCAAAATAGCTGAACAGCAAGCTCAAGCCGAAGCACAACGGGCTGAAAAACTGGCTGCCAAATTACGCGAGTTGAATATTGACCCTGATAATATTTAGTTTTCGAGCAACAATTGAACCAATAAGTAAGTCGGCGCGAAAAAAACCAAACTATGTAAAGATAATCGGAAACTAGAACCCCGGTAAAGTGATTCAAAACCGAAGCCAAACGCCAAAGCTTTACTGTTATTTAAAAGAAAGCTCCATAATAGCTTTTGAGGGATTGTCCTAGCTCCTTTGATTTTGGGCTGATTTAAATTATAGTTATCGGCTTGTAATTTGGGTAAGTTTACTTGATTTTCCCCTAACTTTAGTGTGTTTATTTTTCCTACTAGCAAATTCTTATCTCAGTATTTATTATTTTATTTGTAATTTATTTCTCTAAGATTCTATTCAGTTTTATTGTTTGCTTCTTCTTCAATTTGGTTGGTGAGATACTGTATTCTTTTTTCAGTCCATTCAAGGTTTTTTAACAGCTTTTGCTTATGTACTTTTGCTTCCTCTAACAAAATATGATTAAAGTTAGGGTCGAGTAATTCTTTAACATTTTTATCCATCCTCTCTTGACTCATTCCCCTTCCTGAAACTGCATATTTTTCAAGTTCGTACAGTTCCTCTTGCCATTTGATTATATCTTCTATACTTTCTGTTTTATTGTAGTTATTCACGGTTATTTCTCCTTCTCTGTTGTCGATTTAAAAATCTTTCTGCTGCATCTAAGGTAAGTGTCATCCAACCTGTACCATTATCTTCGATAAATCCTATCTTTTTATAGAATTCACGAACGCTTGGTATTGTTACTGCTTTTAGGATACCACTAAAACCCAAAGCTTGACTCTCTTTAACTAATTCCTCAACCAATGATGTAGCTGAACCTTTTCTTGTTTCTAGTTGTGGGTATAAGAGCGTATTCCAAGGCGAGTTAGTCAAATGTTCGATTTCTAATCCTTGTAACACTTCTCCATTATCAAGATAAATATCTGTTGGTTGAATAATGCAAGCACATGCTAATAAACCTTGGTCGTCTATTGCACTCCTATAATCTTCTGGTCTACTCAATAAATAGCTATAAAGTTCTCTCGTTTTTGATACACAACCATAGAAAATAGTATTCTTAACATTTTCTATATCCCCTTGATAGTAAAGATTGATGTATTCTGTAATTTTTGTCTGCCAAAGTCGTAAACCTAATAGAATCTCTTCTTGCACACCAATTACGTATCTAAATTCATTAATTGCCATAAAAATGCATGAATATTTTATATTTATTATCACATAGTTTACGTACTTACACTAGCTGATGATTTTGTAAATAAGTTATGTTAGCTAGGATAATACTATTGGTAACAAGTTAAGCCTGTATGGCAGTTAAGAAAAATAATTGCGGAAGTACTCTCGATAGAGATCGCAGCTAACAGTTGCTTGATTCTCAATTATATGCACCAATCCTAAACTTTTTAACTTAAATGCCACCTCAATTTCTAACTGGATTGGAGCCTTTAAAACCTGTTGAAAGGCGTCGGCTAATTGAGGATATTGTTGAAGCTTCCACAACTGATACTGAAGATGTTGTTGATAGATTCCAGTATTGGTCGTAGCATCTTGCAGTAACGTTTGCAGAGGCATCTCTAAACGTGTACTTTGATACAATGCTAGTTGAATTAAATACGGGAAGCCCCCAGTCAGCTTTATTAACTGCTCAAGTTCAGGCGTCGTGAGTTGAAGTCCGTGACGTTCGGCTAAATCCTGCACCTGTTCTGGGCTAAAGGTTGGCAATTCGATCGCCAATCCCACATTAAATGGAGAGCGATGGGTGGGTAAGGGAATGTAAACTTCAACGGCATGAGCGATAACAATTCGTAACTTCTGCCAAACTGAAATGTCTTTTGTTTCCTCATACCAGGAACGCAAAAGGACAAAAAAATCACTAGCAACTTCTGGGTACTCAAATAATTGGTCGATGCCATCTAGTGCTAGAACGATAGGGTTAGAGACTTCCTTAAGGAGATAGCCCTGAAAATAAATCGTGCTGTTAATCAAAGCTCCCATTTCCTCGTCCCAGTAGTCATTTAATCTAGATTCCAAACCCAACTGTTGAGTGACATTTTTACAAAACCAGCGTAAGAAGCGATCGCTCGAAGCAAACACCTGTGTTCCGGCGTGATGTAAGCTGAGTCGCACTGTGTGGTAATTCTGACGTATCCCATAATCCAGAATTCGTGCAATCAGGGAAGTTTTTCCCATGTTTCGAGGTGCAAAGATGCGAATGAACGCACGGGGTTGAAGAATTTCTTGATAACAGGTTTGTTCGATGTTCGAGCGCTCAATGTACAGACAGGAAGCAAGGGGAACCGCTCCTTCTGGAGATTCTAGAACAACGTAGCGTGACCTAGGAAAGCCCGCCGACGGCATTGCTGGTGTTGTTTCAATTGTCTGAGGATTATCCTGAAAAGTCTGGAGGATAGTTGGGGTGCAGTTAACAACCAAAAACTCATCTATATTAGTAGAATTATTCTTGATGCTTTGCACAGCAACATGACTGCGATTCAAAATATCTTTTGCTTGTTCGAGAAAAAATTTCCCTGCTGCTGTAAGTATCAATCCATGAGATTTTCTCAGAAACAGTAAAATGCCCAGTTCATCTTCAAGGTCTTTGATTTGACGGCTTAACGCAGGTTGGGAAATAAACAGTCGGACAGCAGCACGACTAAAACTCAGTTCTTCTGCAACAGTCACAAAATATTTGAGATGTCGTAATTCCATAAATAGATTTGATATGCTTAAAAGTTATAGATGTTATAATCATAAGGCATTGGACTCTAAATTAACTATCTCATCTTCATGAGAAGCAATTAACTCCTCAATATCGCTGTGCAGTTTGCGACAAAGAGTGTCTAAAGGAATATCATTTGCATCGTAACCAAACGGATTCTCAATTTCTAAACCAATGGCTTCAATGCCAAACAATGCAAAAGCAACAACACCAGCAACTAGAACTGTCCACCAATGCAAATCTTTGACCATTTGAAAAGGCAGGGCGAAACAATACAAAATCAATAAATGCCGTAAATGCATTGAATAAGCTCTGGGCATTGGTGCATTTAGAATACGTTCGCAGCGCGATAAACACTCAACTAATTGGTCAAGTAAGCGGTTGAGAGCAGCAAATTGAAAGCTATCTATGTGTTGATAGGTATATTGTTTAGTTAAATAAGCTCCAAGCCATTGCGTGATTTTGAGTGGCATATTGCTTACATTTTCCAATTTCAAATAATGTTCTGGAACTAAGAGAGATTTGAGGCGTTCGTCTACTCCTTTTCGCCGCAAATGTTGTGTCATAGCCACAAAAAATGCGGCAATTAATCGCAGATAAGCTGCTTTCTCCTCTTTCTTTTCAGAATTTTTAACGATGATATTCATCCACATTTGCCGGGAAAGATTGCGACCTGTAAATATTGTCATCCCAGCAATCTGCCAACCTTCCCAAAAGCGTTCATAGGCGGTGTTAGTGCGGAAAACCAGCAGTAAGCCTAACACAATACCTGGAATCAATCCAGCTAGAGTAGGTTGGCTGAGTCCGGTGTATCCTTTTTCGTAGATGGCTGTAACGATCAGAGCAATGAACATACTCACTGCTACCTGATATTTAATATTTGCAATAACGGAACCCCGCAAACTCAGAACTAATTGAAACCAATTTTTTTCATAGCTCATAGCGTTACATTTGTACCTGAAATACTCTTTTCTTTGTTTGTCTTTTGTGCTTAAGCCTGATGGTGAAATGGACACTTAGCAGTTGTAGATTCTGTTTGCCACGGATCGCGTTGATAGAAATAATTGGGTTTTAGGAGACGGTTTTCAAACTCTAGGGTGTATACCGGAGTTGTTGAAGCTGATATGGGTGGAATTAGCCAAATGCGATCGCCATAAACGTGACGACCACACTTTTGTTCATCATCCACAAATTGCATAAAGGAAGCAGTCAATGCATGGTGATCTAATATCCGGACTCCATGTTTTTTGTATGAGTGTAGCACAGCCACATTCAGTTCTACTAATGCTAAATCTTGCCAAAGTGTCATCGTTTCGCTGCAATCTAAGCTCATTTTCTCGGCAATAATCGGTAGCATATTGTAGCGCTCGCGATCGCTGAAGTTTCTTGCCCCAATTTCTGCACCCATATAGAAGCCGTTAAACGGTGTGGGGTATTGAATGCCACCCATATCTAACATCATGTTAGTAACCGCAGGCAAGGCAAACCATTTCAATCCTAATTCCTCAAACCAGTCGTAGCGGGGATGGGAAAGAGGCACTTCCATAATGATTTCTGGCGGAATTTCAAACCATTTTGGCTCTCGTTCTCCAATTTGAATAATTAACGGTAGCGCATCAAAGCAGGTTCGAGATTCTTTAGACCAACCAAGTTTCAGTGCTTGCTCAGTCAATTCCACATTTGCCGGATCGCCTAAAATTGTACCATCTGGTTGCCGATAACCTGCATAGCGCAACATCAAGTTGTTCCATACCCGAATCTTCAAGTAAGGACTGAGAATGCTAATGGTTGATCGCAAGTTGCCATTATTAGTGGCAAACTGAATGTGTTCCACCAGAGTTTGGAAAATCTCTGACTCGGTTTGTAGATGTCGCAGATCGCGCACTTGCAAACTTTGCCAAAAATTTCGTCCCAAGCAACGGTTACTATTGCGCCAAGCTAGCTTTGTTCCATAAGCAAGTTCATCATAGGTATGTTCGTAAGTTCCTGTTTGCTCAATGGCAGCTTTCACGAATTGCCAGCGCGGTATAAATACTTCTGCTAGTCCTTGTTCCAAGTAACATTGTTTAAGAAAGACTTCTGCTTCCTGCATGACCGAAGCGATCGGCTCAACATATATGCTGTATTGCTCAATCGGCGTAATTCCTCCTGCTAGTTGAATGACCTGCCGAACAGGAGCTTTAACGTTACCCTCTTCATCCAACTTCGAGGAAAATAACTCTTGACGAATGGCGGTATCCAGCCAGCCTGCTTGCTGCAAATAGTCGCGCATTGCATCCATGAAAGGTTGAGGACCGCACATGAAGGCAACTGTGTTATTGGCATAAGGATACAGACGTTGGACTGCTTCTGCATTCAGTCTGTCCCCCGATCGCGTTGCTCGTAAGGTGAAGGTCAAATTCGGGTGAGCCGCCGTGAGTTGCTCCAATTCTGATTTAAACACGAAATCTTCCCCATGGGGAGCCGACCAATCGAGGTGAAACGGACGGGAATCGCTACAACAGGCAAGGGTTCGCATCATAGCGATCGCGGGAGTAACGCCAATCCCCCCAGCAAAGAACACGACGGGTTGTTCATCTTCTAAAACAAACTCGCCGCGTGGTTGGGAAATGCGGATCAGGGCTTCGGCATCGGCGCGATCGCACAACCACCGGGAAAATAATCCTAACTCCTCGCGTTTAACTGTGATTTCGTAGTACTCTGTTTGATCGGCAGGTGAACTCAAGGTGTAAGCGCGAGTCACCCAGTTACCATCGACCCGTCCTTGAATCAAAATATGTTGTCCCGGTTTAGAGGCAACGATTTCTTCGTACACTGGACGAAACTGGAAGCACACCATATGTCGTCCTAAGTCATGCTTGGCAATAAGTTCGGCAACTGCCAAATTTGCCGAACCCAGTATTTCTTCAACTAGCGGTTGGCAACTGCCACAGACCATTGTCACTTGGGTTTGTTCAACAATTCCTTCTAGCGTATCCAGACCTGTATCCAGCAATTCTCGCACTTTGCCACAGGTCGTTTTTGTACAGTTGCAAACGATATCACTATCCGAACCCAGCGCGATCGCTTCTTCTATTTGCAGTTCTCCTAGTTCCCGGAATAAAGCAACCTGCCAACGTGGCAAAGGTTCATCTTGAAAGAACAGTTGAATTGCCAACCGTCGCCCCGCCCAACGTCCTTTGACCGACAGGCTCAAGAGCTTGCTGTCTCGCAATTTAAGAACTCGTTCGCCCCCATTTTCTGCTGTATAACGAACCTCCTCTACATTGGCGATCGCCTCATCTGCCCTTCGCCACTCCAAAAGTTCGCCATCAAGAGTGCGCTGACCAATTAGCATCTGGTTATTGGCTTGCAGCAGACGAGTAACGAGTGCAGGTCTTCCTTCTAATAATCCTTCACTGACAGTTAGAATACCTCTTCCCGGCAGAATGTAGACGTTGATCAATTCTAAAATATGTTGGCTAGCCCAATCTGTAAGAGACAGATTGGGCAAATTCAGCCATTGGGTGACAGCTTGTCCTTGTGCTGGTAAGCCATACTGAGTCAATGTTGTGAGCCACTCTAAGCGGGACTGGGCTGCTTTATCATTCATGCCGCCCATCATCCAGTCATGCAATGCAGCAGATGCAGGTACATCGAAGTAACGCACCTCCCTTGGCACGTCTGCCAAGATTTTGTTGAGATGCTCTTCTAAACCGTGGATGAATTCTTCAAAATCGATTGTTCCACTGCCGTCTCTATCTGCTTGTTGCAAAATTATTTGGGCATCGTCATGGCTGTATCGTGATACTCCTACACTCCAGCAAGCTGTGAGTGTAGGCTTCTAGCAGATTTTATCTTTCTAGAACTTCCTTCCCGGTACTCCAACTGTTTCCCGGTACGGCTGTTTAAGGTCAGGTGCGTATCCTGCCCGACCCTTGAATGACAAGCAAACAAGATTACCTACATTCCTTGAAGATTTTACACGCCGAAGGCAGTCGTTAGCATATTTAAAACAACACTTCCCGGCGAAACCCCCTATCTTCAGTTTTCAAGGTGCAGTATGTGGTTAGCAATTTAAGCTTTACCATCACTCTTTTATGTTAGCATGGCGGTAAAGACACTGGCTACCCGTTATGAAAGAATCAAGATTGAATTTAAGAATATCAACAAGGGAGATTAAATAAGCTACGGTTATATGCGGCAAGCAAGGTTGAACGAAGGAAGAAGAAAGAAGAAAGACCGAAGTTGTTTTGTTTTTATATGTGGATTCTGACCCCAACTCAAAACGGGCAACCCTAAGGGGATGGGGTTTTAAACCCCTATAGAAAGAAGTTTGTTCGCGAAGCGTGCCGTCTATGCCGAATACGGCACGCTTCGCGAACGGCATAGAAATTCCAACTTCGGTCCTTCCTTCAAACTTCTTCCTTCGGATAAAACAATCACTTCCATGGTTGAGGACTGGATTGACCGTCTCCCCAACACAGAACTTGGCAATCAGCTTGCTGTCCTCACTCCCGCGTCCATCTACGATGAACATAGGTCGGAGGACGCAAGCTGATTGCCCCAAAATTCATCTCATCACTCGTCCTTGCGGACTGAGTGAGAGGCTTCTTTTGGTTTTAGCTAAATCCAGTAGATAGGGAAACAGTTCTGCTGCATCAATATGTCCGCTTCGATCTAGGTCGATCGCCTGAAATCGCAGTTGAGCAAACTGACGCGGATTCATTGTTTGTGTCAGCACATCTGATAGTCCTCTGGCAATATCTTGTCCGATGAGTTGGGTTGAGCCTGTCAGCAGTTCTGGCGGCTGATTGTTCAGTTCACCCAACACCCACTTATACAGTCCGTTGGCAATTACATCTGGTGCTAACCAAGGTAAACTGCTGTTGCCTAGGGGTAGAGATAGGGTGCGACGGAACTTCAATTCCTTCTTGTGCTCCAGTAAATCGGACAGTAAGGGTGCATGAGTCAGCACTAATGTTTCTAATCCTGAGGAACGCACAAGATTTGCTGCTTCAGTTAGGCGAGATCCTAGTTCTGTTCCCGCACCGCAGGCTGGTGCAACCCAAGCAAAACGGCGCACTCCGGCTTCAGTGGCGATTTCCAAGAGCGATCGCGTCAATTGATTAACATCAGATAAATCCGTGGGCATGATAAATACAAATGCCGTTTCAGCACCACGAAAATATTCTTGAATGACATCTAGAGAAACAGTGTTAATATTCAACCATTCAATGGCTGAATTGGCTGATGCCACAATACCAAAACGTTTTAATGCACGTATTTTTGAAGAAGGAGCATCTGTCAACAAACTCATCAGCTGCATAGCAGGTGCATAGTGAGCATCGGACGCAAAAACGATAAAGGTTGATGCGGATGTAGAAACAAGTGTTTTATCTGCTAGCATAAATTTACATCAAAGTTAGGTTTACTTATTTTTCTAGTTATGTCGTTTCACATTTAGGTGGCTACACATGAGTCGCAAAAAAAATGATTTTTATTCTTAATTTTGAGAATTTTGAACTTTATTTTTATTAGTAAAAATCAATGTCTAGATTCCAGATTATTAAATGTAACAGCATCCGAAAAGTGGGATGTGGTATATTTTTACATAATTAGCATAGCAGCAAATATTTTTTTTGAATAGGTTTTTCAGAGAAAATATAGCTGATAGGGATGGGGAAATTACAGTAAAACAGTATAAACAATTCGCTACCTGTTGGAATTGCAGTGAAAGCGAGGCTGGCGAAACATTTTTAACATATTCGCGGAATTCCCCATGCGGTGGGGTGGTTCATAGCTTGACCTCAATGGGGATGGTTTGCTTACAAAAAAAGAAGTTTTGCAGCATTTCGATGAGTTTTGTTATGGTAACGATCCTGAATCCTTACGTAACTGGTTTTGGAGTCCAATATCATAAGTTGTCACGGATGGATATCGTGTCTTACTTATTTAAAAATAAAAATTTACAAATAAATGACTTATCATACTTATTTTTTTCTTTTACTACTTCATAGCTAGAAAGTAGGTTTAAAAACCTTGATTTTAAGGAGTAAAGTCGGAAAAATTTATCAAAAATTTATAAATAAATGGTTTAAAGCTTAATCTACGTGCCTTATTCTTAATCATGTCTGGTCACTTACTTTTTTACTTAGTTGCAATAAACACTTGCCTAGTCATAGTAAAATCTGTAGTGTTCGGGTTTTGCAAATCGCAAATTCAAAACTCTTTGTAGAGACGTTCGACGTAACATCTTTGCACGCGTTCGCATACAAATGATGGATTCAGCGGTTTGAAAAAACTGAGTTGCTGAATTGGCAAAATAATTGACAAAAGTTTTGGGTTTTTAGGTAAAGCAGAGTTATGAATTATTCAGGCGATCGCATTCTTAAGAGCAGTAAGATTTTGTTATTTTTTGGCTTGTTTCCCGTCTTACTATCGAGCTTATTTTCTAGTCGATCCGTGGCACAGGAGCAACTCACTGGCACTGATATTACCTCTGTTACCGTCAAAACAACAGCTGGTTCTATCAACTCTGTCCCTGATGTGAGAGGTGACAGTGAGTTTGAGGGCAGTACTTACAAGCTGAATTTCCTGGGATTAACTCAATCAATTACAGGTTTCTCCTTTAATGGAGGAAAAGCCACCGTAGATGAAGCCATACCTGCAAATGTATACGTTCGCCGCAAACCGCGTGCAGACGATAGGCAGTTAGCTTGGTATTTTGGTACATTCAACTCTTCTAACAATACTTTTACATTTTTGGCTCCAGGTCCACTTTCACAAGAGCAGCTTTTTTCAGAAAACAACATACTTGCAGGCTTTGATAACGTTTTCACCAATACAGGAGCCAATGTTGGCGGTACACCTTACAATGGAAACGCAAGCATTGAGCGTGTAGACTTTATTTTACATTCTTCCGTAGAAGCCAGTAATGATACTGCTTTTATCGTCCTTGAAAGAGGTGCAGTCGCTGGTCACGATGGTTTCGGAATTGCTGCAATTACGAAAGTGAATTCCTCTGGTAAACCGATAGGCTACGGTTCTGTCTTCATAGTACCAGTAAATACCTGGGGAAAAGTTCCTTTGGTCACACCCATTCCTCAAACCTATTTCCTCAACAATATTGCTAATGGAGGGACAGGAACTGCTCAAAATCCTGCTCTGACAGTCCCTGCGGGACAAACTCTCGGAGGAGTTGTTATCAAAACAAGCCAACTTGTAAGTCCAGGACAGACAATTTACGGTTACTCAATTTTCGGTCCTGATGTGACGTGTTCATCACGAGAGCTAGTTAATGTAAATAATCCCTGTTTTCCATCTGAAACTAAAACTGAAGGTGGGATCGATGTACCTTCAGTTAATCTAGGAGCAGTGAAACTTCAGCAAGGTGAGTAATATCGCGTTCGGATAAACACTTACACTACGTTTGTAGTTGCGATGTATGCGTTCGCCATTAGGCTTGCCGCAGGCTAAACAGCGCAACTACAAACTAATTAGTTTATAAGTCATGAGGCGAACATGATATAAGATGTGACTGAAGTCTGCTTGATTAATTATCGCAAAAATTGCGTCTTTCTTTTCGCCTCAGTGCTTATAGCTCTAATCATAGATGAACTGAGATACGGTCTACTACTCCTTGTGTTGGCAATTACCAAGGTAATGCGGAGTTTTCATACAAGAGTTAAACCTCATTGCGTAAAACCCTAAATGGCTGATTCTTACTTTCCCATGTGCGAATATGTACGTAGAGATGTGTCTTCCAAAAGTACACTTCTTCATAGGCAAGCCGTAAATTACGCTCAAGACTGTTAGGTTCAACATCAGCAACTTTATTAGAGCCAATCGCTTTGCGTAAGCCAAGTGACAGAAGTTGCACTAGATCATGACCACAGCAGATTTGCCAGGGATCGTAACTATTGTTTTTTTGGCTCATTAGCTGTTGTTGCAGATCTTCATCTTTCAAGGAGAAGGCTTGAGATTTATTTTTCACTTCTCGAATCAGTTTAAGCTCATCAATTTGTAGAGTTTGCTCATCAATAAATTTGCTGAATCTAATACCCTCAAAGGTCAGGTTCATCCCATTACGCTGAGAAAGCCAACGCAAATAACCTACTGACATCCCAGTTTCAAGTAATGCTAATCTTACGTCTCGACTAAACTGGGCAATTTTCTCTTCAGATCCAAACTCAGCGACTACTTTGTTGAGTGCTTGTGAGTTGATTAGCATAGTTTCAAGGTCATGAGTGTCGGTGCGAAGCAGATTAGGACTGCTGTATGTCAAAGTTTCAAGGCGTTCAAAGTCTGCATCAATGATAGCTAGAATTCCTTGGAAAGTTGATTTTTCCAAAATTCCTAAAACAGCAATAACACGCAGCTTACTGGAGGGTTTTCCCGAAACGCTGACTAATTGACAAACTACCTTGTCAACAAAGCGCTCGTAGAAAGTTTTGTCGGAACCGCCTCTCCCAATGCTAATCCAAATGTTGCTCGATCGCATCTATCGGGACTCCTCCACCTGCAAGCATCAAATCCGTATTTTTCCCAGCCTTCATCAATTCTTTATAAATATCGAGTAAACTGGGACGAGTCCAACGCGTGAGATGGGGCATATATTGGTAAGTCCAGTTTCCCAGACTCATCAAATCTTTATGTACTTAAAGAGCAGTTTATTTATTACAAGAAGGTTGAGGGGAATACTAGAGTCAATTGGGTTAAGCACGGTGATTATCTATGAATCAAACATCTCCTATCTTTAAGACTTGTCGTTGTCAAAATGTTGCACCCTGCCGGACGAAGGAAGCAGGTAGGCTCTTTCTCTGGTTCCCCATTCCACATACCCTGAAAAAAGTCACCTCATACCTGCAGCAGTTCAAGCTAAAGTATGAACTGATGCAAGAGCGACCGGGTCTGAGTTTGGACTGTAGAGCCGGACAGACCCAAGAAATTGCTCGTAACCTGGCTCAACTCCTTGCACCGAGAGAATTAAGAGAAACACAAGTCCTTTTCATTCGAGGCGCTATCCAACCTCAACTTCAGGACTTTAGTGACATTGCCTCACTGCAACGCTTTATTAAGTTTAGCCAGTCAGACTGGCTGGTTGATATGCTGGCAACAGAGCGATTCACCAGTCACTTCCAACCGATCGTCTTAATTAACGATACATCCCAGATTTATGGATATGAATCTTTGTTGCGGGGACTCGACGAACAAGGCAATTTAGTGCCACCCGGACCAATCCTGGAGTTAGCAACAGAATCCGGTCTTTTGCCGCAACTCGACCGAGTTGCTCGCCTGAGTGCGATCGCACAAGTCCGCCGCCATCAAGTAAGCGGACAAATCTTCATCAATTGTTCGCCAACGGCGCTTTATGACCCCGTTTCTTGCCTACGCACTACGGTAGAAGCAATCGAGCGAGCAGGCATTTCCCCTGAGCGGGTTGTCTTTGAAGTTGTCGAGTCAGACAATACTCAAGATCTAGCCCACCTCAAAGCAGTACTTAGGTACTACCGAGATGCAGGTTTTTTAGTGGCTCTTGATGACCTCGGTTCTGGTTATTCTAGCTTGAATTTGCTCCATCAGTTACGACCAGACTTTATTAAGTTGGACATGGAGTTAATTCGAGACGTGCATCAAGATCTGTACAAAGCTTCAATTACCGAAAAACTTCTAGAGATTACTCAAAAGTTAAATATTCGGACTGTCGCGGAAGGGATTGAGTGCATTGAAGAACTGAACTGGCTGCGAGAACGAGGAGCAACGTTTGCTCAAGGTTATTTGATTGCCAAACCCAGTGAAGTGCCTGTTAGTGCAACCCCTCACTTTGATAAAATCGCTTTAACTGTAGCATCGGAATCTTATAAGCAGGTAGAGGAGCGTGTTCAACACCAAAGTGCGTCTGAGCGAATTGTAGCTGCTGTGACACAGCGCATTCGACAATCATTGGAGTTAGACGATATCCTGCAAACTACGGCTTCGGAAGTACGGCAACTGTTTGAGGTAGACCGAGTGGTGATCTATCAGTTTGAGGCAGACTGGAGTGGGTTGGTTGCTGTAGAATCCCTAGCAGAAAAGTGCATATCTATTCTTGGATTTCACGTCATGGATACGTGCTTTAAATCTACCCATGCGGCTTACTACCAACAAGGTAATACTAGAGCAATTGAAGATATTGAAACTGCGGGACTATCACCTTGCCATGTTGACCTCCTCCGGAGTTTGCACATCCGGGCAAATCTGATCGTACCCATCTTGCAGCAAGAGCGTTTGTGGGGACTATTAATCGCTCATCAATGTAGTAACACCAGACAATGGCAGCAATCGGAAATTAACTTGTTTAACCAACTCGCAGGTCAAGCGGCGATCGCCATTCAGCAATCGGAACTTTACCACCAACTACAGCAAGCAAACCAGGAATTACAGCGCCTTGCTTCTTCAGATGGTCTGACCCAAGTGGCAAATCGACGCTGCTTTGATGACATACTCAACGCAGAGTGGCAAAGGTTGGCACGAGAGCAAGCCTCACTATCTTTGATTTTGTGTGATGTCGATTGCTTTAAGCTTTACAACGATACCTATGGACATCTGGCTGGAGATGATGCACTCAGACACATTGCCAAGGCAATCTTTCAGACAGTTAAACACCCTGCTGATTTAGTTGCTCGGTATGGTGGAGAAGAGTTTGCAGTCATTTTGCCGAATACTGATATTGAAGAGGCCATTGCAGTTGCAAGAAAGATTCAAACCAATGTGAGTGCATTACAACTGTCTTATCCGAATTCCCTGGTCAGTCAATTCATCACGCTCAGTCTTGGCGTCGCAAGTATAATTCCTCGTAGCCAATCATCAAGTGCAGCCTTAATTGCTGCTGCTGATCGGGGACTCTACCAGGCGAAAGCACAAGGGAGAAATTGTGTGGTACAGATGGATTGTAACAATGCTAATGCTAGATCTCTCCTTTAGCACGCAAAAACATCGAAGCCAACACTTGTTTTTTAATTACCAAGTAGCGAAGTTGATGCAGCTATCCGCAGTATTACAGCAGACACAGCTTTGCTTCTATCCCGCTATTTTGGTAACAGCGCTCAGTTCGGTTAAATTTACAAACGCAATATAATTTACATCAAGCTGTTGAGGAAAATACAAGAAACACAGAGTCACATTCTTTTGTGTCCTCTGTGTCTTTGTGGTTTAGATTCCGAGCTATTAGCCTTGTCATGGAAAATTCTATATTCTACTTTAGTGAAACTGAAGCACCAAAACTGTTTGTCCTGGTGCCTCAATTTTAGACTGACTGGCTAGATTTGCGACGGCGAGCAATAACCATTCCGCTTGCTACTAGACCCAAGCCCATCAAGGTAGCAGGTTCGGGAACGGGAGTTACAGGGGGTTGATTTCCACTTCTGTAGTAAACACTGATGTGAGAAACATCTTTAGGATTTTTATTAGTCAGAAATGGGCTGTTCCAGGTGCCAGAGGTGACGCCGTCTTCAAGCATATAACCAGTAAGTGTAGTATTGTTGCCGCTCTTGAAGACGAGCATGACATCATTCCAAGTATTCTGGAACACGCTGGAAATATTCCAATTTCCAGACTGTCCCGTTCCATTACCTGCATAACCCGCATTTACACCAATTTTGCCGCCAAATGCCCAGTCAGTGAGACCAAAGAATTTTTCAGCGTTCACAGTCATTGGATTGGTATTCAGAAAATCTTGAGTAGCAGTGTCGCTGTATTCACAGCCAGTGGTATCTGACACTTTACTAGCAACTGTGGAGGAGCAACTTAAGGTAGCTGCATGAGCAGGTGCGGTAACGAGTGCAGAAACGATTCCAGTCGCTAACAGTGCAGAACCGAATAGTATAGAAATTGTGTTTTTCATATTAGCTGGCTATCCTAGCAATTTGGGTAGTTTTTCAAGATAGTGGGGAAGTGGCAGTTGAACTGTTTTCGACTTCCTTTCTTATGTCACTTATATTACTCTTTCTTGAAAACGAACGTCTCTAAAAATGTATTATTTTTATCAGACTTTTAAAAACCTGACACTTGATTTAAACTTATAGTGAAGTCTGTCTAAAGGTCTTTTTAAAGTTTTTTATTGAAAATTAACCTCAGTATTTTTAAGTATTTTTTTTAAAAAAAAGTAAATCAAATTTGAGTGTTATTACGTAATTTATTTTAAGTAATAAAGCAAAAAATATACTTAAATGAAGAATATGCTGAAGTAGGAGACAAAATTACGTTTTCAAGGGAAAAATAAGCGTCCGATCTGAGCATGATGCTGTTGGCGAAACAAAACACATTGGAAAAAAGCTCTAAATTTAGCGATCACTTCTTCTAAACTAATGACTTTAAGTTGTGGTGGTTGGAACAGCAGCTCCCAATACTGCTCGGTTAAGTTTTGTTAGCACAATTGTCAAAATGTAGAGACGCGCCATGGCGCGTCTTTACAGAGTTTATGACTGAGCAAAATTGTCTTATGCGAGCAGTATTGCAGCAGCTCCCTTCAAAATTAATGAGCAAACCACTAGTACATGAAAGCAGAAGGCGCAAAAGCTTTTTGTCTGTTACTAATGGTTGCCTTATTTACGCCCTGCTGTACTAGTAACGCCAAAGAAGGATGTGCTATTGGCGATCGCGATTAATCCGAAAATTCTACTCATTGAAAAATAAACTAGAATCAACATGTAATAATTTCCCCAACGCTAAAGCCTGTTGTGAACCTATTTCTAAATCCCCATTCATAACTCGATCAACAATATCAGATGAACCAAAAACTTCTACTAAATGGAGAGGGGTTTGGGGTGAGGTTTGTTTTGACTTCGTCAAAGTCTCGTTGTAGTACTAGCCACCCATCTTTAACCATGCAAACACTTGATTGACGGTTAGTGTTAGTTGAATTTCTGGTAACACAGGCAATAAATCATTTCCCATAAGTAGCAAAGGTTGTTGCTCATAGAGAAATACTAAGATACTTAGGTCATCAGGATCAATAAACCATCCGAGGCGACTACCATATTTCAGACAGTGCAGAATGTTACCAATCACTTTGTTGGGTTTTTGTTCTGGTGAGAGAATCTCAATCGTCCAATCTGGCGGGAGTTCAAAGTTATCAGGAACTTCATCCTCGACCAGAAATGGTATGCGTCCCCACAGAAATATAGCCACATCGGGTACAATTGAGCGTTCCCCGAAGCTACACCTTAATTCGGGAAAAGCATAAGCAATTCTTTTGTCTTCTGCGACTTGATTGACGGCTGCACAGAGTTTACCTTGCAAGCGGCTGTGTCTCCCCTTCGGCATTGGCTTGTGAATAATCTCACCGTTGATGTATTCGCTGGCTGGCTTAGATTCTGGGAGCTTCAGAAACTCCTCCAGGGTAGGGCATTGGAGAGTTATAGCGCTCATGGCTCCTAAATCGGTACGAAAATATATTCCTAGTCTAGCAAAACGCAGGCTGGCTATACTAGTCCCTCAGTAGTAAGACGCAATTAGGTAACATGACAAAATTAAAATCCACTCCCTTAGCTTTACTGCCGATTAATCCGAATCAAATCCGTCAAGATGCTATCCAAACTGCCATTGACTTGAATTTTCTCAATCTTCTCGGCAATTCGTTCGAGAACTTCCAATTCCTTCAGACGCAACGCCACGGGGTTATCCTCCATTACCTTGGCGGTATTCAACATACTGCGAGTAGCAGCAGTTTCTTCACGACGACGGACTCCGTTAGCTTGGGCAGTTTTTTCTGCTTCTACAACCTTGCTTAAAATCGTCTTAATCTCACCAGGGAGAATAATATCTTTCACCCCAGCCGAATCTACTTCAATTCCATAGTCTGCTGTTTTGGAGCGAATGTATTCAGAGACACTTCTATCAATTGCACCTTTATCTTCCAGCAACGCATCTAGAGTTCTTTCCCCAACAGCACCACGCAAAGCAAACTGTAGTTCTTTGTACAGGTAACTGGTAATATCCGATAAACCGTTTTTGGCTCTCAGTGGATCTAGAATGCGGTAGCCAGCCGTTAAGTTCAAACGCAAAGGCACTTTATCTTTAGAAAGAATATCTTGACCGGATACTTCCATCGTTGAGTAACGAAGGTCAAAGATTTCCGTTTGCAAAGAACGCCCAAATAGCCACCATGCATGCATTCCTGGTTGGAGTTGTGTTTGATACTCTTGATTGATGTAGAGTAACCCCAGGTGTTGAGCTGGAACTTCGCGAATATGCAAAGAATTGCGGCTCAAAGCTAGAGTTTCTGGCAAACCTGAAATTAACTCAGCAACTAAGCGAGGTGGCAACTTAGCTTCAGTGCTGATGTCAATAACCTCTACTTCCACACCTTGCCAAAACAGCTTGCGACTGCACGGTGGTAGGATGGAAATAACTTTCCCTTGATACCGCACAATTGCTACTTGGTAAGTCAGTAATTGTACGATTTCACAGTAAGCCGCAACAAAGTCGGGATGTTTTTCAATCAAGACATCTTCGAGGGGAAAACTAGGATTAGGTACAATCCGACTAAGAGTCCGCAGTGAAACATCTTTGTCTTGCGACCAAAAACCATACTCACCTGGTTCTAGGGGTCGGACAAAGTTATTTTGCACATAAAGCAAACCAATCTCAAACTCCGAGATTTGGAACTTTTTCAGTCCATTCAAGGCGATTCCGCGTACTTGCTGTACGAATTCTGTTGGTAATTCCAAGCTTTCTTCTAAGTTGAAGACATGAGGTTCTACCTCAATAAAACCGCGCCAAAAAGCCCGTAGTTGATTGGGTGCAATGCTCACCCAATTTTGGCCCAAGCGTACTAAAGCTGCTTGGTTGAAGGCTGTTCGCACGACTAAGAGATGTTGTTGTAACTCGGAACTGTGGTTTCGCAGCAAAAGTTCGAGGTTCTCAATCTTGGCTTCTGGTTGGTTGAGGTCATAGGTTTTGACTTGCCAATGGCGTCCGATATATCTGTAAGTACCGGGCTGCAAAATTTTCTTAAAATCACTTCGGTGATATAAAATTCCGATTTCGTTAGGTTTGATATAAAACGTTTTCCACATAATACAGTGACCAGTGACCAGTAACCAGTGACCAGTGATTAATTGAAACTCTACAAGTATGGGTGTTTACAGTTCAGTTGCGGGCAAATTGTGTCTCCAAAACACTGATTAAGAAGGCAGGGCATTACTCTGGTTATTACCAGTTGTAGCGTTCGCTCTTAGCGCAAGCTGTACCCAGCTTATCGCCATCATGCTATAATTTCCCTTACAAGAAAAAACAGCACTCAAATTTGCCGTTGCATTTGCCAGTTCCAGAATTCTGATAGAGAAACTGGATATAACAAACGCTCGTGACAAACTCAAATTCAGGAGAAGACAATTGCACTGGCTCCTTGACTGTGACGACTGAGCATCACAAAGTGACGAGCAGCCGCGAACACCTACATTGCAGAGTTTGTACAACAACGGAGTCGAACCGTCTTGGGATTTCTCCCATACCATATAAGTAAGTTGGCTACCTTAAAAGGGTAGTGTCTTTTGACCCAGACTGTCTTTGGTGGAAAGTACAGGAATCGAACCTGTAACCAATCGATTATGAGTCGAGCGCTCTACCAGTGAGCTAACTTTCAAAGAGGGGAGTTTGATGTAGGATTTTAACCTACGTCCGACCGATGGCTTCGGTTGCTCTAACCAACTGAGCTAATCAAACAGCAAGTAGTAACGCATTGCAAGAACGGTATACGCTCAATCCAAAGGTTGGCGCACCAGTCGGGTATATAGAACCCGAACCATAGTTTTGCTGATGTATTACTATCTTACTACCAACTGTAGCACATTAAAGAGCGGGTGGTAGTGGGTAATTACTGAAAAGTTGACTACAAGATCCCCGACTTCTTTGAGAAGTCGGGGATCTTGACCACTAGTTATGCATTTTGTACCATCCAGACCAAAAGACCGAGAAGTTGGTCTACTGGTGACAAAGAATAATCTGTGAGATCGATTGTGACAATTTTCCCTTCTAACTTAAGAAATCGCCACTGAGTACCACTTGTAATACTGCCGTAAATTGTGTTAGTAGGATTTTCTTTTAACTCATTAAACCTTTGAGCGGCTATCATTTCTGCAACACACTGACCTATTCCTAACTTTAAATCAGCTTGTTTTGCTTCAACAATAATAACTGTAGGAGCTTCAATCTCTAATAATTCCGGTGAACGACTAATGAGAAAGTCACATCTACCATTTAAACCAACTGAAGCGTCTACATCAAAATTTTCACCGGAGAATAAACTAATTTGACGCTTAAGAAGCTTACGTACTTCTAAAAGGACAGGGCTGATAATTAATTCTGAACGAGCTTTCTCGCTTCCAGTGGCGATAGCTAAGGGTAAACTTTCTTCTAAAAATTCCGTTAAAGTTGAGGATGGTTCACAAGGTGATATTTGAGGAAAAAAACGAACTCCCTCAACCGTGGAGATTCCAAAAGCAGATTTCACTTTTCCTATAGAATCAAATTGACTGTAAGGCATACTGTATATTCTTTGGCTCCACTATTTGATTTTAACCGCGATCGCGTATTTTAGTTGAATTACTTACAATAATTTTCAGATTAATAGACCACATGGAGTGGGGGCGGACGTCCTCGCCCGCTCTCTTGTCTAGAACGGGCGTCCTCGCCCGCTCTCTTGTCTAGAACGGGCGAGGACGCCCGTACCACAAGAAAAGAAAATGCTTGTTTCAGTAGTAGTTCACTAGAATTGTTAAGTATTAGCCCTGATGGAAAAACAATTGTTTTTAACGATTGTTGTCAAACACGTTTGTGGAATTGGATGAATAACAAACACATTTCAAATATTATCTGTAAGCATCTTAAGCATCTTAATCCTCTCTTGAACTAATTGGCTTTACTGGCTCGATCCTGTCTGAACGTTTTTGCCAGTCAACTTTTACCAGCACTTCCTTCAGGGAGTTATGAATGATGCTGCTCAGTTCATTTCCTTTTGTAGCAAATCTAGCTGCATTCAGCCTTTACAGGGTACTGTTCGTGAACTGTTGGATGTATTGTACCCAATCAAAAAAGCATAAGCAACTATTTAGTTTTTATTCATATTGTTAAAGGAAAAATTATGTTTTGACATTCCTGGAGGTAACTGTATATACTCACTGTTATACTGCAAACGGCTAATATCTGAACTTTTTCTAAACGCTATAAGCCTTAAGTAATAAGCGTTTAGGAATTCTTGAAAAGTAAAGCTCTAAACCGTTTTTAGTATAACTTGATTATTTTGCCTTTATCAATGGGTATAAGGCAACCAAAAGTTGTCTGACATCAATTAGACGGACAGTTAAAACAAGGATTGCTGTTTATGATTCATATTTTATGCCCTCAGTTGTTTACGAGTGCAGGGCTAAACCGGAATGGTTGAATTTAGAGACTGGTTTGAACAAACTAGCGGAAAGCCTCCCTTCCCGTATCAAGAACATTTCGCAACACAAAGTGAATTACCCATTTTGTTGGATGTCATCACGGGTGCAGGTAAGACTGCAACGGTTGTTTTGGGGTGGTTGTGGCGGCGTAGATTTTATCCCGACCAAAGAATTCGCGATCGCACTCCACGACGATTAGTTTATTGCTTGCCAATGCGAACTCTCGTCGAGCAAACTTATGCAGAAATTGAGAAATGGCTTAAGAAGGCAGGATTGGAAGGAGATGCTGAATTGCACTTACTTATGGGTGGTGCAATTAGCAAGCGTTGGGACATCCATCCAGAAAAAGATTGTATTCTCGTTGGTACTCAAGACCAACTGCTTAGTCGTGCTTTGAACCGGGGGTATGCAATGAGTCGATATCGCTGGCCTGTTCAGTTTGCACTTGTGAATAACGATTGCCTTTGGGTTATGGATGAAGTGCAATTGATGGGAGCAGGCGTTCGAACAACAGCACAACTGCAAGGCTTTCGTGAAAAATTTGGGACTTACGGACTCGTTGCTTCCTTGTGGATGAGCGCTACCCTTGATTCAGAATTGTTAAAAACAGTTGATTATCAGCCTGACTTGAATCGAATTCATCGTTTGAGTGAAGAAGATGAATCTCATCCAGTTCTGCAAAAGCGATTACAGGCAAAAAAGCGATTGGTGAGGGCAGAGACAGTCATTCAAGGAAAAGAAGAAGATACTAAAGCATTGGCATCTGAAGTAGCAAAATTACATATTCCAGGGACTCTAACAATTCTGATTTGCAATCGTGTCACCCGCGCCCAAGCAGTTTACCAAGAACTTTCTCATCTGACTAGTGATTCTTTATTGCTTTTGCACTCCCGGTTTCGACCTTGCGAACGACAAGAACTCAATCAGAAGCTATACAAATTTCGAGTTGGTATTATAGTTGCGACTCAGGCTATTGAAGCTGGAATTGATATCTCAGCAAAAACCTTAATATCCGAACTGACATCTTGGTTTTCCTTCGTCCAAAGAGTTGGTCGCTGCAACCGCTACGGCGAATATTCTGATGGTGCTACTGTTTATTGGGTCGATATTGACACTCATAAAAAACAGCTTGCTGCTCCCTATCAAGTAGAATTTCTGGAAGAAGCACGAAAACTGTTGAGTCAGATTGAAGAAGGGATTAAAGATGTAGGTCCACTTGCATTGGGGTCGGTTAAACCCGAACTTAAGTCGGTTGAAGGGTTAATTCCCCGGAAGAATGACCTGTTGCAACTGTTTGACACATCAACAGATTTAGCTGGACACGACATCGATATTTCTCCATTTATTCGCTCTAGCAACGAACTTGATGTAGCGATCGCATGGCGTGATTGGGAAGAAGGTAAGCCAAAAGATTCAGTATCAGGTGCTTTGCGCCAGGAAGAACTGTGTCGCGTCAGTCTTCGGCAAGCACAAGCATTTTTGGATCGCTTGATAAAAAACAAAAGTAGCGCTTGGGTTTGGGATGGGTCAGAAGGTGATTGGGTTAAGGCTTCCAGATTGTATCCGGGTATTGCCATACTTGTAAAACGCAAGGATGGTGGTTATTCAACAACACTTGGATTTACTGGCAATCCGACAGACGAACCCAATGCGGTGAATGCTCCGGTTATTAAACCTGAAAAGGATGATAGCGATTGGCTTACTGAAATAAAAATATACATTACTTTATCTCAGCATTCGCATGATGTTGAATTACGTACAGAAGAACTTTGCTTAAAATTAAATGACTCCAGCTTGCCCGTACCATTACTTAAACGCAGTGGGCGATGGCACGACTTAGGTAAAGCTCATGAAGTTTTTCAAGCACTACTGACAGACAACCGTTTAGATAAACAAACAGGCGGACCATGGGCAAAATCTGACAAAATGAATCGTGGTGTATCAAAACGTCCTGGGTTTCGCCACGAATTGGTAAGTGCATTGGTGGCGTTGCAACAGAACGAGCCAGATTTACTTGCTTATTTAGTAGCAGCACATCACGGTAGGATTCGCATGACTATTCAGCCTGTACCCTATGAAAAACAACCTGATGAACCCAATCGAAAGTTTGCACGGGGTGTTTGGGAAGGCGATACGATACCTGCTGTTGATTTAGGTGGGGGCTTAGAAATACCAGAGCAAATCTTGAGCCTAGATTGCATGACCATCGGTGATGTGGAAGGAAGTTCTTCTTGGACAGCAAGAGCGATCGCTTTACTCAACGAATACGGTCCCTTCAAACTGGCATTTCTGGAAACTATTATCCGCGTTGCTGATTGGCGTGCTTCGGAGACATATCGTAACGATATTTTAGGAGAAACCGATGCTTAGATTATCAGGTTGTACTCCAATACCACTCTCTCATTACCTCAAAGCATTGGGAGTATTGCGGCTTGTTGTCGAACAGAGGTTCGATCCCAATGCCAAGGGCTTTTGGATGGATGATTCCTTTGTACTTGCAACTGAGTTGTCACCAAATGACTTGGTACAATTTTTCCTCTACGACTATAAACCCACGCCGTTGGTTGCACCGTGGAATGGTAGTACGGGGTATTATCCCAAAGATAATAAAAAAACCATAGATGCAGTTCGTAAAAGTACTGCAACAAGATTAAATATTTACCGCCATACGGTTCAAGTCGCTCAACAGGTCGTAGAAGACCTAAAGCTCACAGTTCAACCCAAAGATAAAGAAGAAAAAAGTCGCCTGTTTGAGCACCTGCGGAATAATTTACCCGACGAAACCGTCATTTGGCTTGATGCGTGTGCAGTCATTACTGCCGATAACTTAAAGTTTCCAGCCTTGACTGGAACAGGTGGAAATGATGGAAACTTTGAATTTAGCCGTACATTTATGCAACAGTTGCAAGAGTTAATTGATTTTGCAACGGGTAAGCCAAGTGCTGCTGCAGAATTGATGCTGCGGGCGGCGCTGTTTGATGAAGTAGTGCCGGGACTGCAATTTGCGGGAAAAATTGGACAGTTTAATCCCATAGCGGCAGGAGGGGCTAATGCTGCACCTGGTTATGATGCGGATTCACGAGTTAATCCTTGGGACTACGTATTCATGCTTGAAGGTGTGATGTTGTTTGCGGGTGGCGTTACCCGTCGTTACGAGTATTCTGATGTCGGAGATTTTGCCTACCGATTCTAAAAGTCTGGACAAAGTTACCTACAATTAGACAACTTTGGACAAACCCAACTCCACGGTGTAAGTTCGCTCAATTAGAAGTGCATTGCTGCTTGGAACATGAGCCCCGTGACTCAGGTTCCTTGACCACTAATCCCCAGTTAGAGATGTTGTAATAGTCATGACGAGATGATATTACAACACGAGACTTAAGAATTTTATTCAGTTGATACCAAAAGCTCCATACGTGCTTTCCATCCTTCACGGAAGTTGAGGCGGTTATGGAGCCATGCATTTTTTCTTTTAAACGCATACCACGTCGGGCAATCGCTAACGCAGCTGCTTCATCACTGGCTAAACCATATTGACGTGCGTATTTGACCAATCCGATGACGCTGGTGTAAGCAGGATTTACCTTCATTAGGTAAATTCCTCGGTTACTCAAAATGCTCTCTAGTAGTTTATAGAATCGACTATAAGCCCAGCCAGAAAGCATCCGAGCATATTTGCTGCCACGTTCTCTGAGTTGTTCTTTTTTCGTTGAAAAGTCTAGTTCTTCACAGACAATAGGACAAGCATATGTATCAGCTAATACTACTAATTGTAAGCAAGCATCAACAATTTGGGCATCTTGCTGTCCTGATGGTAGTCCCATTTGTAATGGAATTTGTCCATGCGCTTTGAGATTACCATCATGATCAACATATGCCCAACCGATTGAGCCAGGATTCAAATCAATGCCAATACAGCCATAAGCAGAGTGTCTGGAGACGCGCTTTACTGGGGAAGGAGTAAATTGTACGGCGGCATTCCACTTACCATCCTTACGGTAGAAGTGCCATGTTTTGCAACCATCTTTGGGCAATCTGTTAATGTTGCGGTCAAAGTTACCTAACTGAGTCTGAACGTACTTACCAAACCTTAATTCCAAGCAAGCAGGTACACGAAATTTAAGAAGATCACCATCCCATTGACATACCTGATTGCCAAATGATTCATCTTTAGAACCAACTACAAAAGCTTGGTCTTTGGGAATAACTGTTTGAATTGGTGCTACCTTTAAATGTTCAATTTGCTTACTCAACTGGTGAGCGCGTCGTTTCTTGTTGTGAATCTGAAAGTGAAGATTATGCCAATTGGTTTCACGTGTTTTTAAATCAGATGCTATGGGTAGCCTACATCCCGTCTTAGATTCTTTCCAGTTCTTTTTCTCATAAAATTTGAAGGAATCTGCTAACTTCTTCTCAGACTTAGTTATCCAAGAGTTAATAGACTTAAGTTTACCTTCAAGAATTTTGATATGACGCTTTCTATGATCAATAGAAGCATCCACCGCACCTTGAGCATGGCTAATAACACCATTAGCATGACGTTTTGAAATCCCGTAAGTAACTTGTAAATAAGTGTTCCAGTTAGATTTATTAAAGTTTTTATTCGCTAAAAGGTGGTTAGCTGTTTCACACGCGGCTTTATAGAATACCGAACTGTAAGCAGCCAGAAACATTTCAAACTCAGTGAGTCCTAAACTATTCAATTCTTCTGCTCTTGTCGGTAATCCCTTCACATACGTGAGAGTTGTCATTGATTCGACCTTTAAAGGATGTTATACTCATATTATATATGAGCTATTAAGAATTGACAACATGGCTAGAAAAAAGACTTACTCAGAATCAAAACGAAGATTTACAATGACCTTGACCGAAACAGCAATTCAATGGCTTGAACAAAAACAGATTCAGATGCAAGCCGGAAGCTTAAGTGATGTCATTGAGCGGATGGCAAGAGAAAAGCTCCCCAAAAATGACTAATAATGGGTAACTATGTCCAGTTATTAAGTTACAGTTTCTCACCCTTTTGCTGTGCGTCCATCATTTGTTGGGTATGGCAGTGCTGCTGATGGTGATGAAGCCCGTGCTGAGTTGTGGATACCCCTATGGTCTGCACCAACCGGGCTGCGAGAATTGCAACTGCTTTTTAATGAGGGTAGAGCAAAAGTCGGCAGAAAGACCGCACGCGATGCTATTGATTTTGCACGGGCAATTTCCAGCAGAGGTGTGGTGCGAGGTATTGATGAATTTATCCGTTATGGTTTTCAGGTGCGTAATGGGCTATCATATTTTGCAATTCCATTAGGGCGTTTTCAACCGAAGCTCAATCCAAAAGTTGACCGACTTGTTGAGTTGGATTTTTGGTTAGCTTTCTTCCAAAGTGCTGCAAGCGATGCAAAGGCTCCTGCTAGTGTAAGGCGCGTGCATCGGGTTTTACAAACAGCATTGTTTGAATTTAGCTTGGGAAAGCGGGGATTGCTAGACGTACTGATTGCATTAGGTGAAGTCGAGGCGGTTCTCAACCGTTCATTGAAATTTATCGAAGAAAAATCTATTCCACCCCTTCCTTCTTTAAAAAGTACGTGGGTAAAAGATTGTGATGATTCGTCGGTTGAATTCCGTTTGGCATTGGCACTCGCAAGTCGGGGGTTGCGTCAGAGGTTGGTGCAGGTGCGGCAAGATAAAGAGAAACATGGCAAGTTAGTTTGGGTTAAGGAGCGTGATGGTAAAACAACTTGGCATAATGGTTCCTTAATTGATAACTTAATTGATTTATTGCAGCGCGAGGATTTGGAGCGGGAGCAAAAAGAAAAGCAACAAGCCCAGTCCTCGGATAGTGAAGATGAAGATGAACTAGTTGCTAAATCGAACGACGACAAATCTACCAAATCTCAAGATAAAAATTTAGTGACTGTAGCACTTGATGATATCGTGCGTTGGATTTGGGGTGAGGTTGATGATGCTCGCGTTGAAGCCATAGCTCGTGGGTTGTCTTTGGTTAAAATGTATCGCAGATGTTTAAAGAAGAGCGATTCTTTACCTGTACCTGCTGCTTACACGCTCGTTAAAGTTACCCACCACCGCGCTTTGAAAAAAGAACTACTTCATCGCGTTCTGAAAAAGAATTTTTCTAAAGATGTCTCTTTACCAAGAGTTCCAGCATTGTTAAACCAGCTCGCTAGCGGTGATTGTTTAAGTGCTACCGAATTAGCAACGCGTCGGTTGCATGCAAGTGGATTTAATCCGGCGATTGAACGAGGAATATACGAATCGCCCGAAAAAACTCGCCGCATTGCAGCTTCATTGGTATTCCCTATTTCCGAATGGGATGTTGTTTGCTTGTTGAACCAAATTTGCGAATTTGAGCAAGAGGAAGATAGATAATGGACTTTACAAAACTTCAAAATGAATCTCGATTGCTGATTGAAGCCGAACTTATACCCCTTCAAGGTACGCGCTTTCAACCTACAGGTTTTCCCGATTTGGATGCAGCCACTTATACGCTTCCAGGAAAAGAGAAAACCGAAATGCTGTTGGTAGAATCAGCCCAAAGTGTAGCCAATCGTTTGGAAGAAAGCATAGAGAAAACCAGGTAACAGCAAATAAAGAGACGTAGAATCAGCCCAAAGTGTAGCCAATCGTTTGGAAGCAACAATCTGGGATGAGAGCCATCAAGCTGTAGTGACACCTCTGAAAGGAATTTCCTATGTAGTCGTCAAACAAGCAGATAAAGTAATAACAACTTCTTTACTCGAAGCACACCGTCTTAGTTCAAATTACATCATCAATTTAAAAGCTAAAGACCGCAGCTTTATCGAGAGATTGAAAAAAGAACTTGATGTACGTGATGACACTCCAGTAGATTTTCAGAGGTTGGCGCAAGTTTTGGCACGATACGATATCAATTCGCTACTCCATGGTATTTTTATTGCCGAAAAAGATTTTGCCGGAGGTAGGTTTAAATTACCACGAGCCATCTCTGGGTTTATCGAGGCACGGAATGTTGCACGAGTTATGTCTGGTGGTGTGAAAAACGATCGCATCAACCCAAAAGCTGAAGCAAAAGAACGTGGTGGTAATGTTCCTTATTCTCGCGTTGAATATACTGCTGAAGAAATTAAAGCGTACTTCAACCTTGACTTGGCACAAATTCGAGGTTATCGCTTAGGGCAAGAAGTTGAAGATTTACTCATTGCGATCGCACTCTACAAAATCCAATCTTTTTTGGCAAGAGGGTTGCGGTTGCGGACTGCTTGCGACCTTGAGTATACGCACTTAACAGTTAAACGTCCCGAAGGATTCAAATTGCCAGATCTGAAAACATTAGAAAAAGCATTACCGTCCTTGGTTGCTGCTGCCAAATTGGTGTTTGCTGACCCTCCGGTGACTGAAGTGAAGTATGAAGCAAGTGAGGCTAAGAGCAAAGCATGAGTGTTGGAATTTCGATTCAATTTCTTTGCGGTCGCTACCATGCAACACCGTGGAACCATCAAGTTAATGAAGGTGTTGTTGAGTGGCCGCCGTCCCCCTGGCGCATCTTGAGGGCGTTAGTTGCAGCATACTACCGCCTACCCAATCCCCCTGCACGTAATGAATTATACAGTTTGTTAGCAACGTTAAGCGAATGCTTGCCTTGTTACTGTTTGCCTGAATATGCAACTGCTCATACGCGGCATTATATGCCGATAGTGAAGGAAGGTAAGGTTACCACAACTAAAGTCTTAGACACTTTTATTACACTACCGGGAGGAGTACTATCACCAGATGCCGTAATACAGGTAGTTTGGCAGAATGTGGAATTGAACTTGTCACAGCAAGCTTTGTTCAAGCAGCTTTGCAGCCAGATTAGTTATCTGGGACGTGCCGAATCGTGGGCAGAAGTGCAAGTTATTGAAGAATGGAGTGAGGCGAAAGTAGAATTTAATGCTGTACCTAGTGATTTGAAAGGTGACGCGGATTTGACAGGCGAGAAGGTGAGGGTATTAGTTCCCTTATCCTCTGCTGAAATGGAAGGATTTAAAGCTGCACTTGCGACTGTACCTTTACCTACTAAGAAAGGTAAAAAAAGTAAGTGGAAAGTTCCAAAGGATATATTAGAAGCATTGGAGTTGGATATCAGCGATCTGCACTCCTCAGGGTGGAATGGAATTCCCGGTACGCGCTGGGTAAGCTATGTTTTACCGACATCTCACAGTCGCAACGTGCAAGCTGTGGTGACAAGCCGTGAAGATAAACTACCGAACTTTGCTAGATTCGCACTCGCCTCGAATGTCTTACCCAATATCACTGAAGTTGTATCGATTGGCGAACGTTTTCGGCAAGCACTCATGTCATCGAAAAAAGACGAAAATCAATTACCTTTAAGCGTTTTTTCGGGAAGGAATTCTGTTGATAATAATGCTGATGAAGGCGATAGATCCAAGCCGTATCTTGAGGGACAGCAGCACGCTTGGTACTTACCTGAAGTGAATGCACGAGGAAAAATCGACCATATGGTTATTTATGCTGCAAGTGGGTTTGACTTCAACCAAGCATTACCAAAACTCAAAAATCTGTATAAAGTATGGGGAACAGAAGGATTTGACCTTCAGACGGTTTTGGTATCGCTAGGTCAAATTGAAGAGTACGTTGTGACTTCTCGACAGCTTGATGATAAACATTTTCGTGTTATTGGCAAAAGTAGAAAGTGGCGCAGTTTGACTCCAATGGTGCTACCACGTCATCCCAAATTCTATAAAAATGGTAACAAAAGATGTATTCCAGATACGAGTTTTCAGCTAGATGGAGTAGAACACCAAGCACTGAAATTATTGACTCAGCTTGATTATTTAAATATACCAGCTAATAGTACCATTGCATCAGACGATGAGTGGTTGTGTTTGCAAAGGCACAACGGCGAAACGATTGTCAAAGTTAGATGCTGCGATCGTGGTGTTTTGGATAAACCTGCCTTTTCCTTCCAAAGGCGTAGATATCATGGCAGGGGACAAAAATCATCGGATAAGGGGTACTGGTTGGAGATAGAATTTACAGAAGTACAGTTGGGACCAATCGCACTTGGGTACGCCGCACATTTTGGATTGGGTGTGTTTACCCCAGTTTTCAACTAAATTGCGCGGATGGGTGGCTGTAACTTTGCTCTAGTTGTAAAAATGCTGAAATTGCTTACTCTGTCAGGATCGCAGCCAATTGGTTTCAAAAGAGTTCCGCGCCAGTGCTCAAATGCTTGCCCTACAAGACTTATGGCGATTTTTGACAGGATAGGTTTGATGTGTTTGATGGCTGAAACAAGGTTTTGCTTGAACATCCGCGATTTTACCTCCCACAAACCAGATATGATAAGCTTTTCGTATGTCAGGGGTTTTTATCCACCCTTAGGGGTTGGCTCCATTGAAGCCGGTAGAATTTGGCTACAGGCAAGCCATTGGAGGAGCGTTTTTATCCACCCTTAGGGGTTGGCTCCATTGAAGCATCGCTGGATCGCACCCTGCTACATTCGCTACCATCTGAGGTTTTTATCCACCCTTAGGGGTTGGCTCCATTGAAGCAATTTTCTAACTTAGTTCCTTCCAAATCCCAGCAGGTTTTTATCCACCCTTAGGGGTTGGCTCCATTGAAGCTCAAAACTCAAGATTTGGTGAAGCAAACGCTAGACGTTTTTATCCACCCTTAGGGGTTGGCTCCATTGAAGCTTCCCAATAGTTTTGAGACGCGATCGCGCCTTCATGAGGTTTTTATCCACCCTTAGGGGTTGGCTCCATTGAAGCTTGAGTGTTCCAATTTCCCAAAATGTAAATTCTTGTTTTTATCCACCCTTAGGGGTTGGCTCCATTGAAGCCAACTATGCTGCTAATTAGCAGTGGGATGATAGTTTTTATCCACCCTTAGGGGTTGGCTCCATTGAAGCCTGGGCAAGAGAGCGAATGCTCCCGTGCTTCAGCGTTTTTATCCACCCTTAGGGGTTGGCTCCATTGAAGCCATAATTTAATCCGTACCAAACGATACATATAAGGTTTTTATCCACCCTTAGGGGTTGGCTCCATTGAAGCTATTTTGGTGGCTTGGAAAAACAAACGGAACAAGTAAGTTTTTATCCACCCTTAGGGGTTGGCTCCATTGAAGCAGAAGCAATTTGAACTTGTGCTCCAATATATTCACCAGGTTTTTATCCACCCTTAGGGGTTGGCTCCATTGAAGCGAGATCCCAATCAGTACCATTGCTCATAAAGGCACGTTTTTATCCACCCTTAGGGGTTGGCTCCATTGAAGCAAAATTGCAGAGCCAGAAGTAGAGCCAAAACCAAGTTTTTATCCACCCTTAGGGGTTGGCTCCATTGAAGCGATTAATAATCGTAGTCATTTTGCCAACTAGGTACGTTTTTATCCACCCTTAGGGGTTGGCTCCATTGAAGCGACGGATAGCTAAAGCTAGCCATACACCAAACAGTTTTTATCCACCCTTAGGGGTTGGCTCCATTGAAGCCAGAGAAATATCTAGCCATTGCTCATAACCATTGAGTTTTTATCCACCCTTAGGGGTTGGCTCCATTGAAGCGTTAGCTGCGCCACTTTCACAGAGAATCAACAAGGTTTTTATCCACCCTTAGGGGTTGGCTCCATTGAAGCAGTAGATGCACTCTCTAGCGTTTGTTCCTAATAAGGTTTTTATCCACCCTTAGGGGTTGGCTCCATTGAAGCTTAGTATGTTAGCAGAAGGAGAAGATGCATCAGAGGTTTTTATCCACCCTTAGGGGTTGGCTCCATTGAAGCATTAAAGCAACAACAGATGTTGTGGATATATGGAGTTTTTATCCACCCTTAGGGGTTGGCTCCATTGAAGCAGGTTAATTCAAAAACCAAATCCCCATAAACAAAAGTTTTTATCCACCCTTAGGGGTTGGCTCCATTGAAGCCAGTTCGTAATCGCTTCTGCACTGGCGATCGCTGGTTTTTATCCACCCTTAGGGGTTGGCTCCATTGAAGCTAGACATTGACGCCCTAGTAAACAGCCAACAACAAGCAGGTTTTTATCCACCCTTAGGGGTTGGCTCCATTGAAGCTTTACTGAATCCTCGCTAGCCGCAGTGTAACAACGAGTGTTTTTATCCACCCTTAGGGGTTGGCTCCATTAAAGCCTCTTAAAAGCTCTTTATAAAGAATAACACTAAGTAGGTAGGTGAGAAAAAACCGAACTATGTAAAGGTATGTAAATACGTTAAACCTCTTACAAATGACCAAGGACAAATGACCAATGACGATCCTGACTAGTTGACTTTAATTGTGACGACTTACTTATCCCATCAACAGTAACTTAACCAGTTTTCTGCTCATAAACTTCCTGTACCCGTTCGAGTTCTAAATCGCTCAGATAATCTATTGTCCAGTTAGCTTGGCGCTGTAGCATATGGAATGGGTAAGTATGGGCTACTCCAACCACTTGCATCCCCGCTTGTTTTGCTGCTTGTATACCAGCGAAGGTATCTTCTATCGCCAAACACTCTTCTGGCAAAAGATTTAAATCGGGATATTCCTGGTTTAGCCGTTTTACTGCCAGCAAATAACCGTGCGGGTCTGGTTTACTGGTGGTAATGTCATCACCTGCAACAATCAGTTTAAAATGTTCTGCTAGGTTGGCGCGATTGAGTATTAAATCAATTTCTTTACGAATAGCACCACTGACGATTCCTATTTTTAAATTACGAGAACGCGCTTGAAAAATTAAGTCGTCTAAACCAGGATATAGAGGCAATTTTGTAATTTTTTCTATCTCCCGAACATAACTTTCTGCTTTACGATTGAGCAACTGAGTGAGATAAGTTTCACTCACCACACGCCCTCGTTTGGCTAGCAATTCTTTTACACAGGCGCGATCGCTACGCCCCAAACAAATTTTGCGGTACTCACCTGGTTTTATAGTCAGGTTTTCCTCAATCAAAAGTTGCTCTATGAGTTGCTCGTGAATGGATTCATCATTAATGATGACACCATTAAAGTCAAACAGAATCGCCTTTAGACTCATGGAAGTATATTAAAAGCTGGTGATGGAAATCCCTGCAACTCTCCATTATCTACTGTGGTGTCCCCTTGTGTAGGAGTGTAACGCATGGCATTTCTTTGGATGCTGGTATCCCTAGACAGAATCGGCTTGACTCCGCTTGTCACTTGATTGATCCACCAAACATCCCGAGTTTGTACGGAGCCAAATCCTGCAGCACCCATCCAAGCATCGACACTTCCGGTAGCATATTCCTCAATATACGGCTCCTCAAAAACATTGTTCAGCCAATCCAACTGTCGGATAGTTTTTTGATTTCCGTCCAAAATCAACACTTGTCCGCCAGATACTAGTAAGCGGAAGGCTTCCCGTAAAATTGCCTGAGAAACTACAGTTGGTGTTTCGTGGAATAACAAAGAAGCGGTTACCAAGTCAAAGGAAGCATCTGGAAAACTAGTTTTCTCAGCATTACCGTGTCGCCAGGAAATTTCCAAACCAGCATTTTGGGCTTTGTGTGAAGCCCTCACAAGCATATAAGGCGATAAATCCAAACCTATGACTTCGGCTTGAGGGAATGCCTGCTTTAACATTAAGGTTGTAGAACCCGTCCCACAACCCAAATCTAGTATTCTTCGCGGTTGTACCTGAATCGTATCAATTAACGCCTGACGGACAATCGTTTCGTTAGGGGGTAAAACGTACTGGGTGATAGGGTCATAAGAAACAGCTGCACCAGGGTTAAGATACCCCTGCTTAATTCCATGAAAGTTTTGACTACTGTAGTATGTGGGAACTGTCACATCAGCACGTCGGTAGCGATCGCTTTCTTTTTCCCAATCAACACTTTCTGCATATCGCTGCAACCCCTGTTCATCAATTAGAAGACGCACCACAGGGGATAAAAAGCGTTCCCAGATAGTATCTTGACGAACTGCCATAGAAGTTTGTTTAGTTTTATTTACCTATTATAACTAATGTTACATTGTTTACAGGGAATAGGGGTTAGGGGTTAGGGAGTAGGGGTTAGGAAATAGGGATGTGCTTGGTTGTGGGCGAAGGTTAAGGGCTTGTCATTGCTAATTTATTTATACTACAATTATATTACAAAAAATTAGTTAAGGTTAGAGGTCTTTTTACTTGACCTTAGCTTCTGAACATATTGTGTAAACGAGAAATTTATGCCATCAACTCGTGTAAAAAAGTCCAATTCCATTAATCCAAAATCCAAAATCTAAAATCCAAAATCCAAAATTTAATTATGCCCTACGAAGAATTAGAACTTTCCACGCCATCACCTGTCCTGTCTTGGGCAAACCATCCATTGGGATCAGAAGAAACCAAGATGGCAAAGAATGTAGCATCACTACCATTTGTATTTAAACACGTAGCATTGATGCCGGACGTTCACTTAGGTAAAGGAGCCTTAGTTGGTTCAGTGATTGCCACAAAAGAAGCAATTATTCCAGCTGCTGTCGGCGTGGATATTGGCTGCTTTGTAGGTGATACTCTTATTCCTTTAGTCGATGGTAAATTGTATTCTATAAAAGATTTAGCCGAACGTGATGAAGAGTTTATAGTTTACTCATGCACCTCTACTGGAAAAGTTGTAGCAGCTAAGGCAAAAGCAAGGTTAACGAGACGTAATGCTCGTCTCATAAAAGTCATTCTGGATAATGGTGAAGAAATTATCTGCACACCAGATCATGAATTTATGCTTAGAGATGGAAACTATGAGGAAGCACAACATCTTCAATCTGGAACATCTTTGATGCCATTCTACTCTAAAACAGACACAGATGGTTATACCTTAGTCTCTCAACCCTACTCCGGTAGATGGCAAAAAGCACATTGGATTATTGCTAGATCGGGTTTGTTAGGAAAAGTCCCCAGATTTGAAGGACAAAGAACAGTTATTCATCATTACAACTTTAATGAATCAGATAACCGACCTGAGAATTTGAAATTCATGGGAGAGCGGGAGCATTCCGCCTATCATCGTAGCTTAGTTGAACGTAACCAACACTGGCAATCTCCAGAGTTTGAAAAAAACCTACTAGCGGCACTTGCCAGAAAAGCAGCAACACCAGAAGGATATGAGTACTACGCTGCTAGAGGAACTCGAAATATCCTGAATTATATGCAGCAACAGTCAGAACACTTTAAGCAAGCAGTTGCTAGTAATGGTGAGCGCGGTCAGCATTATTTAGTGCAATACAATCAAAGTGAGAAGGGTAGAAAGAAATCTCAGGAAATCGCCAATCGATACTATACCTGTGACATTTATAATGCACAAGTTAAGACACCAATTGGTTTAGACAATCACAGAAAAAAAGAACATCAGTGTAATCACAAAGTAGTAGCTGTTCTATCTTTAGACTATACACAAGATGTTTATTGCCTTACAGTACCTGAATATCACAACTTTGCTTTGAAAGCAGGTGTCTTTGTTCACAACTGTGGCATGATGGCGATAAAAACACCATTTAATGGGGACAAACTAGAAGGAAAACTGAAAAAAATCCGCTTGGATATTGAAGCAGCGATTCCTACTGGATTTAACGAAAATAAAGAGGTTGAAAAAACTGTTACCAACTGGCAAAGCTGGTGCGACTTTAAGGTCTTGCATCCAGGGGTGCAAGATTTACAAAGTAAAGCGATGAAACAAATGGGTTCTCTCGGCGGTGGAAATCATTTTCTAGAAGTTTGCCTCGATACAGAGAACCAAGTTTGGCTGATGTTGCATTCCGGATCGCGTCATATTGGCAATAATCTCGCTCAATGCCACATCAACACTGCTAAAAATTTAGCAAAAATGGCAGACAATAAATTGCCAGACCCAGATTTAGCCTATTTTATTGCTGGTACGCCAGAATTCCAAGCATACTGGCACGATTTGCAATGGGCGCAGGATTATGCGCGTGTCAACCGTGAGGTAATGATGGCACGTTTCAAGCACATCGTTGAGAAACATTTAGCAGGTGGTAAATCAATTAAACCTTTATTAGAGGTCAATTGCCATCACAATTACGCTGAAAAAGAAGTGCATTTTGGCGAGGATGTATACGTCACTCGTAAGGGTGCAGTACGTGCAGAAAAAGACGACTATGGCATTATCCCCGGTTCAATGGGAGCAAAATCTTACATTGTTAAAGGCAAAGGTTGTGCCAATAGTTTTTGTTCTTGCTCTCATGGTGCTGGTCGTTTGCTATCTCGAAATAAGGCAAAGAATGTCTATACTCTTGACGATCTCATTGAGCAAACAAAAGGCGTAGAGTGTCGTAAAGATGAAGGTGTTTTGGATGAAATTCCAGGTGCTTACAAACCTATAGACGAGGTGATGAACAATCAAGCCGATTTGGTTGAAGTTGTGGCCACTCTCAAGCAAGTTGTTTGTGTAAAAGGTTAGCTTGGTTAGATCCTAGGGCAACTTTTACGGATACAGCTGGTCAATGAGAGGCGTTACCCGTTATCCGAGGCTTTCTTGACTCTCGTTCCCAGGCGGAGCCTGGGAATGCATTCTTAGAGGCTCTGCCTCGTTTAGAGTATATTTTTATGAAGATTGTGAAGTAATTTCTGTAGGATTTACGGCAGTTATTTCCTTATAACGAGCAAAATCCCTTGTATTAAACGTTAAGATATGCATCAGCCCATACACTAGCATAGCAGCAACTAATCTTGCATCATGTACGTTAACTCCCCTAACTTCGTATTTCACTACTAATCTACGCCAATAGCCGTAAATGTTTGGTGTATCGGGTAGAATCGTAAAGTTAAGACTACTATCTTGTGTAGCAAATAACTTAGAAGAATTAGTAACGCTAACAGAATGGTTATTAAAGTTAAAATATAGTTCGCGTGGGAGAGCGATCGCCAGAAAATTTGTAAATTTGCGATCTCAGCGTTTAGCTCCAAACGGCTTTCCTATGGGAAGAGAGTATAGAGTTTTTATTTATAATAAGCGAGTTTTAGAATATGGATACTATTGGGATGGCAATGACGAGCTAAGCCAACTTTCACAACAAGAAGAAAAAGAAGTTTTAAACTTAGCTAGCCTAGCATCTCAATGTTCCTTATATCGCAATTGATATCGGACAGTTAGAAAGTAGAGAGTGAGTAGTTGTGGAGGTAGGTGATGCTCAATTTTCAGGAACTTGTCACATCCCTGTACTTGAGCTGTGGAACAAGTTAAAAGATATAGATTCTTAGAAAAAGCTATAATTTGTAAACAAGATCGCTTGATTCACATCGCATATGGTACAAGCACCAACGCAAACACTGACCTTGGAAGAGTTTCTGAAACTACCAGAAACGAAACCTGCAAGTGAATACATTGATGGTGAAATCATTCAAAAACCTATGCCTCAAGGAAAGCACAGCAAGTTACAAGGTAAACTAGTCACTACTATTAATAACATAGTAGAAGAGCAGAAAATTGCACTTGCTTTCCCTGAATTAAGGTGTACTTTTGGTGGACGTTCAATCGTTCCAGATGTAGTGGTATTTGCTTGGGAAAGAATTCCCCTTGATGAAAGTGGGGATATTGCTAACGTATTCGCTGCTGCTCCGGATTGGACAATTGAAATTCTTTCACCAGACCAAAGTCAAACCAAAGTAACTGGAAAGATATTACATTGCTTAAAATATGGTACTAAATTAGGTTGGCTAGTCGATCCTGATGAAAAGTCCGTGCTAGTTTACCCACCAGGACAGCAACCGGAACTCTTAGAGCAACCAGAGGATGTGTTACCTGTTCCAGATTTAGTGAAAGATTTCCGCTTAACAGTGGGGGATTTGTTTGGATGGTTGAGGATAATTTAGACAATGATTTAAAGGTATAAGAACATGAGTGAAATACTTACTGAAATTGATATACCACCCCAGTTCCCCGATCATACTCAACTGCCAGAGTCAGATGGTACGTTTGTGAAAAATTTCCAAGAACATCCTCAGTGCCTAATTTTGACTGACTCCATCGCTCCTGTTTTGCAGCAACTACACCCAGATGGACAGTACTGCATTGGTCAAGACTCTGGTATATACTGGCGAGAAACTGAACCACCTGAAAAAGGAGCCGAAGCACCTGATTGGTTTTATGTACCAGGTGTACCGCCAATGCTTGATGGCAAAATTCGTCGTTCCTATGTTTTTTGGCGGGAATACATCCCCCCCCTCATTGCTATAGAACTAGCAAGTGGCAATGGCGATGAAGAACGAGATGCAACTCCTCTACCCTTCGCCCGTCGTCGAGAAAGTGCGAAGCCTGGTAAATTTTGGGTATATCAACAAATTATCAGAATTCCTTACTATGCTATTTATGAAATCAATCATGCTAAGCTGGAAGTCTATCACTTGGTAGATTTTTCCTACCAAAAGATACAACCTAATGAGCGAAATCACTATCCCATTCCACCTTTAGGAGTAGAATTAGGACTATGGCAAGGGAGCTACTTGAATAATCCAGAGCAACTCTGGTTACGTTGGTGGGATGAATATGGAAATCTGTTACTAATTGGCAATGAAATTGCTGAGCAGGAACGACAACGAGCTCTTGCTGCAGAGCGAAGAGTTGTACAACTAGCAGAACGGTTACGGGCAATGGGCATTGACCCAGATGCGGTAGAGTAGGAGAAGAATACCAGTTTTAATTTTCACAGAACTTGGGCGGGCGAGGACGCCCACCCCACAAGAATTTACATTGCCTGTTTTTTGGTCTATCATAGCTTGAGCTTCAAAATGTTAGCGATCGTCTTGAACTTCAATAGTTTGTCAATTCCTTTTTACTTACAGGAATGCGTTTCCACAGATCGGTAAGCTCAATGGTATCGAAGAATGCTACTACCTTGACAATACGCCCGTTTTTCATGGTCATATACCAGGAATAGGTGTTGGTATAGGGTTTGCCGTCTTTGGCTGTAGCTGTTCCATCCCATAGGGCAATTACCATGTCGCCCTCGGCATAAATGCCTCGTACACTGGGTACTATTCTGACGCTCAATCGCTCGTTAATTGGCGCTATGGCTTCCGACAAAAATTGCTGGCGGCTGGTGTAGGTTTTGGAAATTGGACTTCTGCCTGTAATCGTCCATTCCACATCATCCGCTAGCAGTGAGAAGAAACTACCAGTGTTATTTGCCCATTTGGCAAAGCCAACGCGTACTATTTCTTTATTCTGGCTCTCATTAGATTGCACAATCTTGTGAATCTCTCCTTGCTTTGGCTCGGCAAGAGCACTGGTCACAGATGCTAAAGCGGCTATCATCAAACCAAAGCCAATTAATCCAAAGCTAATTAGTAATTTACGGTGGGGGGCGGTGGTGTATTTTTTCATAAATCCTCTTTCTGGATTAAGTCTGTATAGAAAACACTATTTTGTTTTTGTTATCGAATCGACACGTCAGGCAGCCCGATCTATCAGTATTTCCCATGCAATCAAAAACACTAGAGATCGGGCTGCTTTTTCATGGCTGAGTCTTCCACTCCTTATCTGTAATCAGTGGATTCCGCCAGAGTCCGCCATTGTGCCGTTTCTTGCTCGACGTAAGCGTTTTTCTCAGCAATTGCCTGAAGGGTGTCTGTCCCTAGAGGCAACCGCAGAGGTGGGGTATCTGCATTGACGAGCTCCAGGATCGCCTGGGCGAGTTTGGTGGGATCTCCCGGTTGTTGATAGTTCAGTTCAGATGCGTGGTTACGGATTTTACCGACCGTCTGGGCGTAATCGGAAATTTCCATGGCAGTGCGCTGGAGCGAGCTGCCATCGAGGAAATTGGTCCGGAAGTATCCCGGCTCGACCACAGTGGCATGGATGCCCAGAGGAGCTAATTCATCGTGCAGAGCTTCGGTAATGCCTTCAACTGCAAACTTGGTTGAGGAGTAGATGCCCCACCCTGGAGTGGAGCGGTAGCCCCCGATGGACGATAGGTTAATAATGTGTCCGGAGCGGAACTGACGCATACTGGGCAACACGGCACGGGTCACATTCAACAGCCCGAAGACGTTCGTGCGGTATACCCGCTCAACCTCAGTAGCACTGGTTTCTTCGATGCCTCCGAGCAAACCGAATCCCGCATTGTTGACTAACACATCGATCTGCCCAAAGCGTTCCAGTCCTGCTGCAACTGCTGCTTTCACTTGAGCCTCGTCGGTAATATCCAGGCTGAGCGTCAACACATTTTGACTGGACTCGAACTGATGCAAATCGGTTTTGTTGCGCGCGGTTGCAATTAATTGGTCACCTGCTGCCAAAACTGCTAGTGCGATTTCGGCTCCAATTCCACGGGATGCACCTGTAATGAACCATGTTCTCTGAGTCATGTGTAAATCTCCTTACATTAAGTTAATAACACAGCTAGATTCTTGAACCGACATCAATTCCTTTCAGTGGCAGTTGCAAAAGCGGTATTTTTGCTCCGTCCTCACCTCGATTTTGTAATCAAAGCGATTTGGATTTGCTTGTTGTGCCCTGTTCTATTGCCTTATTCTTTCATTGTCTTTCTAGTATAAGTTCATCATAGGCTTAAGCAGAAGGGTTTTAAATACATAAATCTCGCAGATTATTGCCCGATCCTCTCAAGCAGTCAGATGATACTCAAAAGAATCCTTTATAATAAGCGCAGCAAAATGATCGGAGCGATCCAGAAACTGCTATGGCAATTGAACCCTTGAAACGCGAGACGGCGATTCATGCTTGTCAAGAACTGGTGGAACTAGTAACTCGCCATACAGATGACTTGGGGAACGGTATCCATTCAACTGCGATCGCTCAGTTGGAATTTCTGCGTGAATCTGCTGCTCCTACAGCACTCTGTGCCCTATATGAACCGACTCTTTGCATTATTCTTCAAGGCAAAAAAGAAACCTTACTAGGAAAAGAAACCTATCAGTATGGTGCGGCTCAATATATCGTTGTCACAGTGGATTTACCCCTCAGTGGATACATTGTCGAAGCGACACCAGACAAACCGTATCTAGGATTTAAGCTGAGCCTGGACGCAACTCAACTTTGGAATATTATTGACCAAATCCAGCGCCGCCCAGATAAAAAAGAAACTTCGGTTAGAGGCTTGTTCGTTAGTGATGCTAATGCATCGTTGATTGATTGTGCCAGCAGACTAACACGGCTGCTGGATACGCCCCTGGATATTCCATTTCTGGCACCGATGATTATTCGCGAAATCTATTACCGCCTTTTAATTGGCGAACAGGACGAAGCAGTTCGGCAGATTGCGACATCCGGTAGCAATATGCAGCGCGTTGCAGAAGTAATTAAACGGATCAAAGCTGATTTTACAAAATCATTGCGCGTTGATGATTTGGCTCAGCAAGCGAGTATGTCTCCTGCATCATTCCATCGCCATTTCAAGGCAGTCACCTCAATGAGTCCATTGCAATATCAAAAACAGTTGAGATTATTGGAAGCACGTCGTCTGATGCTGACTGAAAACGCTGATGCAACCCATGCGGCTTATCAGGTTGGTTATGAGAGTCCTTCACAGTTCAGTCGTGAATATTCCCGTTTATTTGGTGCCCCACCCATGAAGGATATTGAACGTTTACGAATCACCTGAACATTGCAGTTCGCTACACATAGCAGACATTACACGTTTTGGCTATTATGTCGTTCTAAAGATTTTAATAAAACAACAATGGTGCTCAATACCCACTTAGCGGTTAATGGACAAGTTTAGTAATGACCACACCAGACGACGAGTAAGACGCAAAATTGCACACCTTAAATTAATACATGAGAGCAAGATTGAGGTAAAATCCCATTCGCTTTACATAAGTAGTAGGGAATTGCTGTGTTGAACAACACAAATTGGAGATTTTTTTGCCATTGCTCTTGCCTAAAATGCAAATAAGCATTTATACTTTTTGATAAATCGTTGCCATTCCATAGAAAAAGCTTTGCAGTGCTTCATGCTATTTAAAGCAGTCTTAAGATTGCTCACAATGGCTGACGTTCTGTTGCAAAATATCAATGTGAGGAGCGAATTCCGAGAGTGTATTCGCGGTACACTCAAATAGGTTTGTTTGAAAGCGATAAGCCGGGTACGGCTTGCGCTTCACGATAAGCTGGGTACAGCTTGCGCTTCGCGAACGCGAGTAAATTTTTCCCAAAATCTACCATAAACGTACTGTTCTCTTTCGCGGCGAACCGCAATTGATAACGGTTCGGTGTGTAAGTCACTGACCTTCAGGAATATTAACCATGACTACTGCTGTAGCTGCTAGCTTTCCGATTAATCTTAGCGCTTACAAAAAATTAGCACTAGACCCAAGCAATCCTAACCTGACTAGTGAGCAACGAGAAACACTCAAAGCTAACATTCAGCTTTGCCGCGATGCAATTGTTTTCTTCACCGCCACAGGTGCTGCTAGGGGTGTAGGCGGACACACTGGTGGTGCTTACGATACAGTACCAGAAGTAGTGATTCTTGATGCATTTTTCCGGGGAGCACCCGATAAATTTGTACCTATCTTCTTTGATGAAGCAGGACACCGTGTTGCTACCCAATACCTGATGGCTGTTTTGCACGGCGAGTTAGATGCTGAAAGCCTTGTCCATTACCGTGAAGCTCATGCAAAATTACCCGGACACCCCGAACTCGGTTTGACACCAGGTGTTAAGTTTAGTTCCGGACGCTTGGGACACGTTTGGCCTTACATTAATGGTGTGGCGTTAGCTAATCCCAATAAAGTCTTAGTCTGTTTGGGTTCTGATGGTTCGCAGCAGGAAGGTAATGATGCCGAAGCAGCACGTTTGGCGGTTGCTCAAAATCTTAACATTAAACTCATCATTGATGATAACGATGTGACCATTGCTGGACATCCTTCAGAGTATTTACCAGGTTTTAGTGTTGCCAAAACACTTGAAGGTCACGGACTTAGTGTAAACGAAGGTGATGGCGAAGACTTAGACGATCTGTACCGTCGCCTTTGTGCAGCAGTTACCCAGCCAGGACCTGTTGCTTTAGTCAACAAGCGGAAGATGGCTGTAGGAATTGAAGGCATCGAAGGCTCAACTCACGGTCATGATGTGATTCCTGTGGATAAAGCGATCGCTTACTTAGAAAAGCGTGGATTAACCGAAGCTGTCAACTACCTCAAGAGCATACCCAAGCCCAAGCAGAGCTACACATTCCTTGGCGTCAGCGACAAATGGGGTTCCAACCGGAACGTATTTGGCGAAGCGGTAGTCTCCGTCCTCAGCCGCTTGAGTGAAACAGAACGCAAGGAAAAGGTACTGTGTATCGATAGTGACCTAGAAGGTTCCTGCGGATTGAAGAAAATTCACGATGCTTACCCAGAAATCTTCATCAGTTCTGGAATTATGGAGAGAGGAAACTTCTCCGCAGCTGCCGGATTTGGTATGGAAAAAGGAAAGCAAGGTATTTTCGGTACCTTCAGCGCCTTTTTAGAAATGTGTATTTCTGAAATCACAATGGCGCGGTTGAACTATTCTAACGTTTTGTGTCATTTTTCCCACTCTGGAATCGATGACATGGCAGACAATACCTGTCATTTCGGCTTAAACAATATGTTTGCCGATAACGGGTTAGATGATGGCTACGAAACACGGCTTTACTTCCCTGCTGATGCGGCTCAAATGAAAGCGTGTGTTGACGCAGTTTTCTTCGATCCAGGTTTGCGGTTTATCTTCTCCACCCGTTCCAAAGTTCCCCACATTCTTGATGCCAATGGCAAAGATTTGTTTGGCGAAGGTTACACCTTTGTTCCTGGGAAAGATGAAGTAGTACGGGAAGGAACTGCAGGTTATATCGTTAGCTATGGTGATGGATTGTACCGCTCCCTTGATGCAGTAGAACGTCTCAAGCAGCAAGGAATTGATGTTGGTTTAATCAATAAACCCACACTTAACGTCGTAGATGAAGAAACCCTTGCCAAAATCGGTGCTGCACCTTTTGTACTGGTTGTAGAATCCATGAGCCGTCGTAACGGGTTGGGTATCCGCTTTGGAACTTGGTTACTTGAGCGTGGATTGACACCAAAGTTCGCTCACCTCGGAACTCATCATGAGGGTTGCGGTGGTCTTTGGGAACAGTTCCCCCATCAAGGAATTGACCCCGATGGCATTATCAGTAAGGTCAAGTCGTTGATTGGCTAATACCATTTTGGATTTTGGATTTGGGATTGAGAAAGTTATGCCTAGACTTGATTTCAACCAACTATCTATTGCATTCTTTGTTCAAACTGGTATAACTTTATATCTCTAGTTAGTGGAAATTACTAGCTTCTTTTATGAGATATTGCTCTTGTGGGACGGGCAAGATGCCCGTCCTTTATCATACAATTTTGGATTGAGAAAGCTGTGCTTTTACTTGATTTATTGAGCTTATACTGCAATAAACTCCTCAGTTTTTAAATGCTTAGAGAAACATCATGTTGAAAATCTTTAGTAGTTAGAGAAAGACCAGAACTGAGGTCATTAAAAAACTTAGCTAGGGATTCCGCCTGAGATTGGCTAATTTCCCGTTGATCATTAATTACTTCCTTAACAAGCTCAAGAGAGCCAAAGACTTCTACTAAAGAAACAGGCTCCACGTCAAATTCGTACATGAGGGATTCTAAAGTAGCCACAGGTGTAGACTTACCCATCGGATAATGGTGTTGTTCGTAGGTCTCAATAAGAAGAACCAATAACTCCAGAAGCGTAGTTTCAGCCTCCGTTAATTCGTCAGACATCATACCTTCCACTGTTGTCAAGGCTCTGTGATACTCTTCTTCTGTTTTTATTGGCTTCGGCTGATACTGAATCAGTAGGTCAGTATAGGTTTGTTGACGAGAAGTAGGGATCATCTTTCCAACATTTTGGATTGAAAAAGCTGTGCTACCATCTCTGCACGGGATGAAACCTCAAGCTTGCGGAACATTCGCTTTAAAGCTTGCTTTACAGAATTCTCAGTAATCCAAAGTTCATTCCCAATTTGTGCGTTTGTTCGCCCCAAAGCCACTAATTCTGCAATCTGCAATTCACGAGGCGTTAAGCGATGGGTTTTGAAGAACTGTTGCGGCGAGTTTCCTATGTCCTTCGGAATTGCTGTATCAACGAAAACACTTTGTGCTCGCACTGTTGCAGCCCAAATAGATAAGTGCAAACAGATGGCACTCAAATCAGCTAAATTTTGTGTATCAAAGGTAGGCATTGACTTTTCACGGGTGCAGCCCACTACACCCGCTAATTGACCGCAATTTACAATCGGTCCTGCCATCACATGCCAATGATCGGGACGGGGACAAATTATTGTCCAAGCCTTTGGTGACGTCACTAATGCTTCATGGACGGGAGTATGGCGTTCCACTAAATAACGCACAACAGGATTATGTTCGATTGATAGCCCAACTTTCAGTATTTTTTGAAAATTGCTATCTGCTAACGGAAGTTGGTCAAAGAAAAAAATTCCCCATCGTTTAGCTGAAAAATACTCACCAATTTTTGGCATGATATGCGATCGCATATCGTGTTCACTATCGGTCTGGTTGATAGCTTCAAAAAGAAGCTTCAAGGGACTTGTCATAGATCAATTTGTCCGAAGTGTACCCGATCGAGGTCTAGAAGCATTGAAGTGATCAGTTTATATTATCTTTTATGCGACTTCAATAGTCTTTAAATTTTATCGCCACCAACCATCAGAATAATTAAGTTTGAGAGGTAGAAATGACGCAAGATGCAATCTTCAGTCCATTCTTTGCAACAATGTTTCTGACATTCGTAGTCTGGGTGTATATGTACATCCGCCGTATCAGTTTCATCACAAGTAGAAAGATCCTACCGAAGGATCTTGCTGTACCTGGTACACTGGCGCAGATCTCGCCACCAAACGTATCCAATCCATCAGATAACCTAAAGAACCTGTTCGAGATTCCGGTACTTTTCTATGCGCTTGTCCTATACCTCTTCATCACGAAGCAGGTGGATACAGTGTATGTAAACGCCGCCTGGGTCTTCGTTGTGTTTCGCGCATTGCATAGCGCTGTCCATTGCACATTCAATCTCATCATACTTCGGTTCTACCTCTACCTATTTGCCACGCTCGCGGTGTGGTTCATCGCCATCCGCGCAGCCCTTATTTATTTCACATAGATCGGAAATTGGTGTCTGAGAGACGTGAGTTTGGCGGCGGCGGAGTTAACCAGGAAGTAGGCTGAGACTAGTGCGCTTTTGTATCTATAATCACAAAAGAACCCTACAGTTTTTCGCGAATGTCCTACTCGTTGAGCCGCATCTGCATCTAACTCAAGTCCTCCCGCACAACTCGTTATGGTGGAATGGCTTACATTAGCATTACAAATAACCGTCACGATTTTTAAAAACCTACTTCAATTATCTTAATATCCTGCGCTAAATCTGCTTCATTGTAATGACGTTCAATTTTGTTTTGCCCCAAAAGTTTCTGAAATTCCCATACAGACAAGTTAGCTAAGTGACGTGCTTGACTAAAGGTAAAGATATTCTGCACGTAGAGTTGTAAGGCTAATTCCTGACGAATAGCAGATTCCCCTTGATTTAAGGAACCAGGTGATATTTGCAAGTTTATTGGCTGAATAAATTGACTCATTTATAATCAAACCTAAACAAATCTCAAAGCTTACACATTCATTTTAATACCAATTATCCTTTAATATTCCCAATGGGAAAACCATAACCAAAGTGTCCGTCAGGCATACACAAAGCGTACTTGGTCACTCCAGGAAGTGTTGCGACATTGGTGACTTGGTCGTAAACGGCTTCATCCTTTTTTTGCACTAGTTTGGTATGACAGTAATTTTACTTAAGTATTTTCAATGAACTGGCATTACAGAAATGGCTATTTGCAAACTTAATGGCTAGGCAGATACAAAAATAATTCTTAATCAATAAATGTATTGCATTTTATTGAAAATCGCTATAAATCTCCTTGCCAAATATTTAAGTGAGGTTAATATATCAATCATCCAGTTGTAAAAGTTACTCCAAAAACACTTATGCCAGTGACTGTTGATACTCAACGTACAGGGCGCTTTATCCATTGGTGGTCTTACGTTGCTCTTGGTGCTTCTGCACTCGTATTTTTATCGTTGATGACGGCTCCATTTTTTAAGCAAACCCTTATTCACAAAGATGTACAAGTTAAAGAAGAGGAGCCTTTCAAAATCAAATCACTACAATTAGCACCTCAGCTAATAGGTGCATTGCGAGTTGATGTGAATGCGATCATACCCGATAACAGATGGGTGACCTACGAAATTCAGCTTTTAGACAAACAAGGTAAGGTTTTGGCGTCCGGAATTAAAGAAGCTTGGAAGGAATCTGGCTATTGGTCTGAAGAAGGGGAAACAGGGACTTGGTCTGAAGAAGATTTGACAGCCGGTTTAGACGTTCGGGCAAAGAAAAACGAAGAAGTCACCCTTGCTTTGGCAGTCTTAGGCTATGGAGAAACCAGTGGGAAAGAACTAGCTGAAGCCGTACCTTTTATAATGACTGTAGAAAATGGAGTCATTGATACACGTCCTCTTTGGGGAGGTGTCTTTTGGTCTACTTTTTTCTCTGTCATGGCATTGTTCGCCACACGCCGCATTGGTAAAAAAGCAATTTCCGCAAAAATTAACGATAGCGACCCAAATGGGCGCGAGACAGTTGGTGGTGCCAATCGCCTCGTGCGCGTCAATGTAAATATCCAATCTGACGAAACTTCTCCGCCTGAATTAGAAGTTTACCTGTCCATTAATGATTCTTATGGCGAACAAGTTTACGCTGGCTCTTTTCCCGTAAAACTCTCCTTTACAAAAGAGAAAGGAAAAATTACAAAGGTTACAGGAAAGTTGGAAAAATTTTTCATCCTCGAACAGCGTGCTTCTTACGGTTTTCACGTAGAAGTTTTACCTGATGAACCAATATATCGAACATCACTGTTTGTTCGAGACAGCGTCCGTACCCTACAACCTGTAGAAGTAATACGTATCAACGCTAACACAGTGACCAGTGACCAGTGACCAGTGACCAGTAATTAGTTACTAGTTAAAAAGTTGTCAAATCCAAAATCTAAAATCCAAAATCCAAAATTCAAGAGGTTTATGTTTGCGAAAATTTTTGCTGGAATAGCAGTCCTACTCGCCCTCATGTCTATAATCGATAGCTACAGTCAAAAGTCAGCTTTCGCACTGCGAGAAGAAAAACAAGAAAACTATACACCCCGTTATGAAACCCAATTATCGGGTTCCTACAACAGCCACGGGGTTTGGATATATACCTCTACAACCCGAAGTTACTACAGTGACTTTCAAGGTGGAGGTCCTGGTAGTGGAAAGTAAAAATATTTCCACACTCACCACTCACCAATCAACGATTCACAATACATGGAACAAGAAATAGGAACATCTCCAGATTCACTAGATGCGGAAAATACTCAAACTAACGGCAGTTTCTTAAACAACAAGCAGCGCAAACTCTTGCTAGCTGCAGCAGCAATCTCGTCTGCTTCCGGATTAGCTGTAGAACTTTTACTGGGAACCCTTGCAAGTTACCTAGTTGGCAATCAAGCCTTGTCCTACGGTATTGCAGTAGGGGGCTTTTTAGCAGCAATGGGTGCTGGTTCTTACCTCAGCCGATTTATTGCAGCAAAAACAGAAGGGCGCTTTCTTCAAAATCAGTTACTACTCGCTTTCGTACAAGTAGAACTTGCGATCGCACCACTGACAGCCTTGTTACCTTTAGGGTTATTTGCCCTATTTGTGCTTGATGGTTCCATATGGTTGGGGTTAGTTCTCGTCACTCTTTTGTTGGGGTTACTAGCAGGTTTAGAAGTCCCACTTTTAACAAGGCTTGTAGAAGTATCGGAAGGAGTCCGAGAAGCCCTAGCAGGAGTTTTAGCACTGGACTATCTAGGCGCACTGATCGGTTCACTCCTTTTTCCAGTACTCTTGTTACCATGGTTGGGGATGTTTCCCACAGCTTTCGTACTGGGTGCATTTCCCGCTTTTATGGTCTTTGCGATTGGGCGATCGTTTCCCCAATTGCGACGCTGGGCTTATATAGGATTAATGGTAGGTGTGCTGCTATGTACTTTGGCACCAATTTCCATACCTATTAGCAACAATCTAGAAAATAACTTATATAAAGCACCTGTTATTAAGCGTATTCAAACACCCTATCAACGTATTGTCCTAACAAGACAAGGACAAGACGTGCGGCTGTTCCTGAACGGCGATTTACAATTTTCTACACTAGATGAATATCGCTATCACGAAGCACTCGTGCATCCAGCAATGAGTGCAACTCCCGACAGAAAACGGATACTCGTGTTAGGGGCTGGAGATGGTATGGCAGTACGGGAAGTGTTAAAGTGGCGTGAAGTTGAGAAAGTCGTACTGATTGAACTCGATCCAGCCGTTGTTAAGTTAGCGACTCGTCACCCGCAACTCGTGCAGGTTAATAACAATGCTTTAACTGACCCTCGCGTTGAAGTCATCAACGCCGATGCTTTTACAACAGCCCCAGCCTTGAAAGACACCTTTGATGTTATTATTGCTGACTTTCCCGATCCAGATCAAGAAATCCTTGCCAAACTTTACTCAGATGGTTTTTATCGGCGTTTAATGGGACGACTAGCAGATAGTGGTGTATTAGTCACCCAAGCATCTAGCCCATTTTTTGCTCCCAAAGTTCTGAGTTGTATTGCTGAAACTCTAGCCCAAACCGGGCTAGCGGTACATCCTTATGTAGTCGATGTTCCCAGTTTTGGCCCTTGGGGTTTTGTGATGGCTTCGCGGGCTGTTCTTGAGTCCGATAAGCTTGAGCTTCCCGTATCAACACGCTTTCTTACTCCAAATATTCTGCACCATTTATTTGAACTGCCTAAAGATGTGCTGCTAGGAAATACTAAGGTTAACCGCTTATCCGATCCCGTCATTGTTCGTTACCAATTGGATTCTCGCTGGGTTTCTTATTAATAAGGGTTAGTCAACTTATGCTTAATATGCCCTCACACTGGAAGTGTGGGGCTACACAAGCGAAGCCCGCCTGCGCGGGCTGGATTCAAAGTTTTTCGGAGAAAATTGCTAAAACCACTAATTGTTTAAGGGCGCAAGGCATTGCACCCCTACTGACCACTAACTACTAACCACTAACCAAAAACTATGACATTAATTTGGCTTGGAATTATTTTTGTTGGAACTGTTGGTGTTGTTTTGTTCGTACTTCAGCAACAAGGAAAACTTTTGACTGGTAGTCATCGTAAAGAACTGCCATCGCTACATCGCACGGTATTTAATTTACAAATTGGTGATATTGTGCAACATATGGGTATCGATTGGGTTGTGGAAGGTCACCTAACTTATACTGTTGGCGAATTTACTTGGTCAGAGTATATGTTGCAGGATGGCGATCGCATTAATTGGTTGTCTGTGGAGGAAGACGATCGCGTGGAGGTTGCATTGTTAGAATCTACAAATCAATTAGATATCAGCGAAGAACCACCAAAGCAGTTAAACTTTGCAGGCGAGACTTTTCGATGTGTTGACTCTGGCACAGCTAGAATGACTCGCAAAGGTACAATTAAAAAACCTGTTGCTTCCCGTTGTAAATATTTTGACTATGAAGGTTTTAATAACAAAGTCCTGTCAGTAGAGATTTGGGATGGAGAAGTGGAAGTTACTGTTGGAGAGCTTATTAATCCCAGGTCGCTACTGATATTACCAGGTGATGGCAAGAGAGTCTATGATGACTGCTAGTTTCCTTTGCAAACGAGCAAATTAAACTGGTAATAAAATATGACCAAAAAGGCAAACATTTCGGAATTGACATTACTAACATTTGGACTCGGATTTTACTGAAAGGGCGAGTTACATTGCCTGTTTTAGAAGCATTTAATGAGGACCAATTCAAGAAAATTACACCGGATTTATTTTCCTAATAACTCAAAGAAAGTTTCTTTGTCAATACCTATATCCTGAATCATGCCCATTAGAGTCCCTTGTTTTAGATCTTTTCCCGAATGAATAGGAACAACAACCCTCTTTCCATGACTATCCTTGTAAATAGCGTGACTTCCCTTTTGACGGTCAAGATAAAAACTTAATTTTTCGAGGACTTTGATAAAATCTTTAGCTTTGACACTGGGAAAATTACTCATGCCTTGATACTTAATGGCTTAACAATTAAATCTTCTATAGGAATGGACTGATTATCAGCTTTTAAACTTTCAAGATATAATTCAATAGCTTCTGTAATATTTTCGATGGCCTCTTCAAAAGAATCTCCTTGAGAATGACAACCTTTTAGGATAGGACAAAAAGCGTGATAACCTCCATCTGATTCTTTTTCCAGAAGAACTGTGTAATTGTAAATTTCTTTATTGTTGTTGTCCATATGTTTTAAACTTGTTTGTACTCTACTTACTTTTAATGAATTCCGCCGAATTCGTTAACGTCCAACCTCCAGTGAAACCTGGTACGCCACTACAAGTAACATCCCCTCCACCACTGCCAATTATCCCCAATTGTGGGACGGGCGTCCTCGCCCGTTCCACAAAACAGTCATTCACGGGAAAACCCCACAACCAATCATGAAAAAGGAATAATTCCCTACTCCCTACTCCCTTTTTCACTTAACTACAGCACCAAAGAATCAGCCTTGGTTTCAATCAATTGTGCTAATTCTTGCAAGAATGCTGCAGCGTGAGCACCGTAAATAATCCGATGGTCGCAAGTAATATTCACCTGCAATTGTTGTTTAATACCAAACAAACCATCAGTTGTAGCAACGACTTGCGGGCGAGATGCGCCGATCGCCAAAATCGAACCTTGTCCGGGAGGCAAAATCGCGTCAAATTTATCTACGCCAAACATCCCCAAGTTGGATACCGTAAAAGTCCCACTGTTATACTCTTCTGGTTGCAATTGTTTTGCTCTAGCACGATCTACCAAAGATTTCCAATTGCGCGACAGAGAATAAATATCCACCGTGTCCGCATTTTGCAATACAGGTGTAATCAATCCGCCATCATCCATTGCGACTGCTACAGAAATGTTGATGTTGGAATGATACACAATGCCCTGTTCTGAGTAACTGGCATTCAGTAGTGGATGTTTTTGTAATGTTACAGCCACAGCTTTTGCCAGTAGGGCTGTCATTGTTACGCCTTTAGACTTAATTTGTTTGTATAATTTGTCCAGGGCATCGGTGGTTATTGTGTAACCAACATGGTAGACGGGTACGGCAAGGCTAGCTTCCATATTCCGCACTACAGCTTTTTGCAGGGTCGTCAAAGGTGTTATTTGACCAGGAACTGCTGCAACAACTGGCGCAGGTGCGGGCGTAGGTCTTGCTGGTGCAAGTGTAGTCGGTGTTGGTACTGATGGGGTCGGTGCAACAGGAGTAACTGTGGTAGGTGACTTGCTCGGTCTTCCCGCAGCTGCTTCCACATCTTCAGCTACAATGCGACCGTAAGGACCACTGCCAGAAATACCACTTAAATCAACTTTTAGTTCCTTCGCTAACTTGCGGGCGCGAGGAGATGCGACAGTCCGTCCATTCTGGCGAGAAGGGCTGCCATTTTGAGATTCAGTTGCTCTTTCTGTAACGCTTGTTGCCTCTGCGAGTTGTTTGCTAGAAGTGGTAGCAACTACGACTTCTTTGCTTTGAGTACCGGAAGATTGGGCTTGAGCAATGGCAGTTTCGATTTCAGCTTCGGTTTCTGCTAACAGGGCAATTGCTGCCCCCACGGGAGCGGCATCACCAGCTTGCACTATGATATGAGCTAGATACCCTTCATAAAAGGATTCCACATCCATATCAGCCTTATCTGACTCGACAACCACCACTGTTTCGCCTTTTTCCACTTTGTCACCTGGTGATTTTACCCAAGAGACGATTTTTCCCTCGGTCATGGTGGAACTAAGCGCCGGCATGAATACTTCGTGAATGCTCATAGGTGAGGTTTGGCGAGTTTAAACTAGCTTGTGCCAGATCGAATTGTAACTTGACCTCGGACGTGAGGAACTATATTAAGCCCAATATGTCTATTAATTTGTATTTCTCATCACGACTGGTCAAAATCCCAATCTCCACTTCACTAGCTAGACGAAGAATAGTGACACCTCAATTTAAAATTCAGAGTTGACGACTAACTTGAGTTTAATTCACTTTAAATTTTATGTCGGCAAAGTTCAAATTGTTACTTATTGTGGTTTTTAGTATCTTTGCCACTGCTGCTACTGGAATGTACATCACCCAACGCCAGCCATCAGCAGCTGTTTCCAAAACGAGCAATGGGCAACAACCACAACATTTTTTTACAACCAGCCAAGAGGGGATGGTAGCTAACCTCGAACGGGCTAATTATCAAGAAATTCCTTTAGAAAGTATCAACTCATCCCTCAAAGGTAGTGACCCTACCGATCTTGCTCTCAACGCCTTCGAGCGAGACCTGGCATTACGCAAAGGACCCAAAAAGATAGAGGTATCTTACCCACAACCCAATCGGGTACTAGTCACAATTACACAAACCAAGCAGGAAAAGAATTCAGCTAAAACTGCCAAGTACCGAGTTGAACTGACTACCTTTGGGCGATCGCTTTTTGTCAGTTCACCTCTGGTTTGGCAAATTATTTGGGCTGGTTCTCAGGAATGTCTGGCTAAAAGTTCTCAGAAGAAGTGTCAAGGCTAATTGCTAATTGCTAATGGCTAATTGCTAATGGCAATCAACAACTAACAACTAACCACTAACAACTAGCAACGCTCAATTAAATATCACCGCGAATTTCTTCGACAACGCCGTCACGTAACACGATTTCGACTTGCAATTTGCTGATCAGGTTATCACCTGGTTCGACGCGGAAAAAACCTTCCATTTGGAATTGGTTGACTTCCTGATCCAATTCTAAAAACTGGACTTGTTGGAGGTTTTGCAAACTTTGATTTTTCTGTTCTAAAAGTTCGCTCTTCTTTTGGTTGATCTGACCCTGCACATTATCGATTTGTTGCAGTGTCTGGGGACCGGGAGGTTGTAGACTCTGCTTTTGAATTTCTGCGACCGCTCTTTGTCCTTGAACGTCCAACTGTTGCAACTGCTGGTCAATTTGATTGATTTGGGTTTGCAGTTGCTGCTGAACTTCGTCTTTCCAAAGGTGGGTCACGATGGCTTTTACGTTAACAACGCGTTTTAGAAGCAATTGAGGTTTGGAGACATCCATAAATGTTTCACGTGTACTCTGTCATTTTTACTGGAAATTATCAGGCAAACATCCCGTTAATAATATCGCGATAGTGTTCCATCACGATGTGCCGTTTCGTTTTCAGTGTTTGCGTCATCATGCCATTTTCGATAGAAAACGGTTCCAGAATCAGCTTGAATAGACCAATACGGTCATCAGGTCGGTAGCCAGGACGGTTTTGCACTTCCCGATTCAATTCTTGCCGAAATAAATCCTGAATCATTTTACTCTCTAGATCTACTTCAGTAGCCACTGTATTACTGAGGGTTTTTTCAGTGACTTCTCCCGGTAGACGTAGATGAAGATTCTTAGAAATCGCCCACTTCTGCAAGGCTTCTAGATTGGGAACAATCAACGCACCGAGACTGCGTTGGTCTTGTCCTACAAGCATAATCTGATCTATGTAGGGCGATCGCAAACAAGCATCTTCTATCGGTTGCGGCTCGATATTTTCTCCATTTGTTAATACAATAGTATCTTTAGCTCGTCCGGTTAGTACCAAATCATTCTGTGGCGTCACCCAACCCAAGTCCCCACTATCAAACCAACCTTCAGCATCAATTGCTTTAGCTGTAGCTTCGGGATTTTGATAGTAACCTTCCATAACTTGTGGTCCCCGCAGCAACACCAACCCTCTTTCCCCCGTAGGTAATGGCTTGCGAGTTTCAGAATCTACTATTTTTGTTTCTGTTCCTGGTATTGCTTGTCCAGAAGAACCGCGTAAATTACGCCACGGACGCCGCGCATGAGTCACGGGAGCGGTTTCTGTTAAACCATAACCTACCAAAATTTCCACACCGATAATCTCAAAAAAATCATCGATATGCTTGGGAAGCGCACCGCCACCGCTAATCATCTGCTTGATTTTACCCCCTGTTGCTTCCCGTACCTTGGAATAAACAATTCGTTCTCCCAACGCATGAAGCGGAAACAAAGTTGATGCTTGTGCGCTCGCTGCTAGTTGCTCGAATACTGAGGGGTTCAAATTTTCCAAATCTAAACCTTGGGCAATTCGCCGTGCTTTAATAAATTTTTCGCTAATTCCAAAAAAGAAGTTAATTAGACGTTGTTTGTTTTCTGGTTGTTCGCGAAACTGTTTTTGCGCTCCTTCATAAATAGATTCCCATAACCGAGGCACACCTACCATAAATTGGGGTTGAAATTTTTTTAAATCCCGTTTGACAGACTTGAGGTTCGTGTAAACTTGGGTGCAACCCTGAGAAAGTAAAAAGTACTCACCACTGCGTTCGTAACTGTGCCAGGTAGGCAAAATGCTCAGTACAGTTTCTCCTGGTTGTGGTTGCACGACTGACCTCAGCACCAAGACTTGATGTAGTAAATTACCGTGAGTCAACATCACCCCTTTGGGTTTACCTGTAGTTCCAGAGGTGTAAATTAAAGTAGCCAGAGTTCCCCTAGTTTGCTTTGTCGGTATTAGGGTGTGCTTTGCACCAATTTCCATCAATTGGGAAAAATTTAAGACGTTCAAATTGGTGTTTTCTGGTGGGGAATCCTCTGTCAATAAAACAATCAGTTGAATTGGTAACTCCAAAAGACGCTCTTGCAGCCTGTTGAGTGTCTTGAGATCTTCAACCACCAACGCGGTGCTGCCGCTATTCGCTATTATGTATAAAAGTTCTTCCCGTTCTGCCTGGGCACTACGCACTGCATTCACAGCCCCAGCAGCCATAATGCCTTGATCTGCAATTAACCAGCGAGGACAATTATCTGCAATGAGTGAGATGCGATCGCCTTCTTTAACACCCAATGCTTGCAAACCAGCAGCAAATTGTTGAATTTGTTGCGATAGCTGAGTATAAGTAATAACTTCTTCTGGTTGAGAATGGGGGTTATGGAGGGCAACAGTATTACCAAATTGCTTTGCTGCTAATGTCCAAATTTCTGGTATTGATTCCGCGTTGGAATAATTAGCTATGTACGCTAATGCCCGCCGCTCTCGCTCTGTAATATTAGATAGGAAAGAAGAGTTATCGTATTTTCTTAACATAGCACATCACCAATAAAAAATCTATTGTACTCAATACAGCATATACAGTGACCAGTGACCAGTAAATCATTTGAATAACGAAGCAATTTCTTGTTTTTTCCAATGAATTTTGGGACTTGTACCACTTTACATTTGGTCAAAACATGGCTTGAGAGGGTGTAAATATTTACACGTTTTCATTATTAAGTATTGTAAATCAAACTTAAATGGCTAGATTCCCGACTTCTTCAAGAAGTCGGGAATCTAAACCCACTCCTTGTCTCTATAGTAAGAGTCAGAAATTTCTATATTAAATTTACTTGTATATAGGTTAAAAGAAATTTAAAATGATTTTTAATTTATCAGAGAAATTTTGCTTCACAATGTATTTTATGCCCCGTTAATAAAAGGAACATTCTCTATGAACTTAATGGACGCTTTACTTCTGACACTTATCAATACAATAGCTTGCCTTGTTTTTCCGAAGCTAGTATCTGTAATTCTTACTAAGAAAACCCAAATTTTTGTATCAAATAAAACTGATGTAGCCACCAAGGAAAAAGGTTCCGGAGTACCTAATTTTTCTCAGGTAACCTAAGACGATCGATATTTGACCGAATCAGTGACCAGATACATTTGCCAATTCCCGTTCACTGGTCACTGATTACTGGTCACTGATTCTTAAGTTGCCACAGTCTTCCTGGTGCAAAAACCTCTACTAACTGACCTTGCTCTGGCTTGAGCTTTTTGATAAATTTACCAGAAGGTCGGAACACAAAAGGCTCTATGCTTTCCGATAGTAGAGATTTAACATTTTCTAATTGCGGAGGTTGGCTCAGCAGCACCAGTGAGACATCGTCTTGCAACAGGTAGCTTAAGGAAATTAAGTCACCCGTATTTGTGAAGTCATCGCCAATCTCGCTGATGATTTTTGGCGAAGACGAAGCGTTGATGTATCGCGCAACTTCAGCGTTATGATAGCTCAAGTCTTTGTTCCACCATGTCTCAGAAAAAGCGCTAACCGTACAAGATGCGATCGCACCTGCGCTTAGCAGTACCATAATACCCCGCCACAGTTTGCATCCTTGTAGAATATGAATACCTAATAGGTATGCGACTACCAGTTGTATCCCAGGATAGCAAGAAATGAGATAACGACTAACAGCAGAACGTTTTCCGCCTAATAATAAATCTGGCACAGCCAACAGCAAGAAAGGCACAAAAATTGTCGTGACGATAAATAACCAAGTTGCTTTAGGGGTACGATGGCAAACTTGATAGATTCCCACCTCAATGACTGCAAGAATTGTCAATCTAGGAACATAAGTCCAGATATTATTAAATCCAAAGTCTAAGTCTAGCAACAGCGAACTAAAGCTAAGAATCCACAGTTTGAGCAGGTAGAGAAATTCTACTTTGAATTTAGTCCAATCTGTCGTTGCAGCAGCACGTTGGTAATTAGTGACCAACACAACTATCCAAGGACTATATAACAGTAGAGAGCAGGCGATCGCAAGGAAAAATTGGTTAATAGTTTTGTAGTCTGCACGGTAGAACTTCCTCTCAGCTTGTGGAGAAGTCATGGTGAGTTTCTGGAAAGATACTTTTAACAGCAATACATAAACCCCGTGAGCAATAGTTGTTAAACCAAAAAAGGGATGGGAATAAAAACCTAAAGCACTAGATAAAGCGTACAGTCCCCAATTTCTTAACGTTGGTAAACGTAAAGCTTGTAAGAGGGTAAAACTACTCCCAATGACAAGAGTTGTTAACAAACTGTATTGCCTTGCTGTCTGAGCAAACAGTATATCAAAAGGAGATAGAGCCAAAAGTACTGTTGCTAATATTGCCATGATTGGTGAGGCAAAAACTTCTAGCCCCAAAGCGTACATTAAAGGTAATCCCATCAAGCTAAATAGTACTGGTAGAAAACGCGAAGCTGTTAAGGAACTTCCAAAAGTTTGCATCCAAAACCGGGCTATCAAAAAGTATAAAGGTGGATGCTGCGGGTCTTCAATTGCTAGAGATTTAATTGTGTCTTCTGTAGTACTTCCTAATTTAGGACGTTGATACTTCTGCAACTCTGTGGCTGGAACTATGCGATCTTGAAAAAGTTCTTTGTCAATTTCGTCACGAGTGAAGCCTGCAGCCCTCATAGATGTGTAGACTTCATCATGCCAGTAAACTTTGTTATTAAGATTGAAGAAGTGGAAAAAGATACCTACTACCAACATGGTAATAGCGAAAAACTTCAACCATTTTGGAGTTTTGTTATTCGTCATTTGTCGTTTTATTTAGCTAATTTCCAAAATGTGTAATATTTATAACTGTATAATTTACGAGTTTTGGTATTATACTTTTTTTCTATTGCCTTACGTAGGCTGTTTGAAGGATTGAGTAAAAAAACATCAGTAAATCCTTTGGGAAGTTTGGGAAGCGCTTTACCCTTTACCAAGAGAAAGCGTACTTTTGGCTGAACAAGATAGCTAAGAGAAAAGGTATTTCCAGAATGACTACTAGAAGCATGACTTATTAACAGTGGACGATAAGATTGATTAATAATTTTAGCAATTTGTACATTACCATAACTTACACCTTTACTCCATAAAGTTTCTTGTTGGGAAATGACTGCACAGGAAATGACGCCACTCAAAATAATTACAATAAAAATTATTTCCCATATTTTTCGGCGTAAAATATTACCATTATAGAGTTGAGTAGCCAACAAATATGCAGCAGCGAGTTGGATACCTAAGTAAGAAGGCATAAAATATTGTTCGGCAGTCGATCGTATTCCTCCAAACATTAAATCTGGTAGCATGAGGGGTATTGCTGGTACAGCAATTAACAGTACGATAAATAACCAAACTTTTGGATGGGTTGTCAGACAAAGAATAGAAATTGAGTATCCTATTCCTAGGAAAAATGTTAATGTCACCAAGTAACTAAATGGATTTTCAAGTCCAAAATCTAAATCAAAAAAAATCCGTCTCAATTGAATTAGCCATGCTTGAAAGAGATCAAAAAAAGGTAATTTAGATGATGCCCAAGCTGTTGTTTGATGAAATTGCAAGAGATTTGTGAGTACGATTAATATCCAAGGAATAAAGCTTAAAAATCCTGCTAGGGATGCGATCGTATAAGCTTTGAGTGTTTTAGTCCAACGAAATTCTACTGTTGCAGTGATATAAATTCCATGAGCAACTGCGACAAATCCACTTAATAAAGATGTGTAAAGGCTTAGTGCTAAGGTGACTGTATAGAGTCCCCATACATAAATGTAATCTTGCTTGTGTTCTTCTGTGGTTTCGAGTCGCAAAGCTCGCAGCAGTGACGCACTTGATACTAAAATTGTGACCAGCCATAAAATATATTCTTGTGCTTCTTGAGCATAGACAAGATGAATTGGGGAGACTGTTGTGAGTGCGATCGCAACGTAGGGAACAGATAGCGGTACAATAAATAATTCTCGGCAAAGCCAATAAATACTGGGAAAGACTAGTAAACTCACAATTGCAGAAAAACTTCGGATTGTTGCCACCGAAGTGCCAAAAAATTGAGTCCACACTTGTATGAGTAAGTAATACAAGGGTGGACGTTGAGGGTCATCGATAGCTAAAGACTTGAGTGTATCACCTAAACCTTTTTCAGAATTAAGGCTTTGAAACTTATCAAAAGCTTCCCTTTTTATGACACGACTGTTAAAAATTTGTCGTTGAACTTCTGTAAATGTGTATCCTGAAATACGTAATGAGGTATGGGTTTCATCGTGGGAGTAAACCTTGGTATCAAGATTATAGAAACGAAAGAATACACCGATCGCAAACACCGTAATAATTAGAAACCGCAACCAATAAGGAGCGAGCTTGATTTGCCGCATAAACAGCTTCTCAATTAATTTGTGTAAAGTGACGAGAGTGAAAGACCCGACTAAATTGCAATTGCGATAAGCGAAGCTTAACGGCTAAAGCCGTATCGCCAATTTTACTTGGAAACGTGTAGACATAATAATTTGGCGATGGTTATTTCACTATTATCTTTATAAAGAATTTTGCAAAGTTTTGTTAAATTCCTAACTCAATCTTTAGAGTTGGACGTTTGCAGGGGGATTTTGCTCACACCTGCTACCATTCATGATAAAGCTCGAGAGCGTAAATCATCACCTCTTCGTTTGGTAGTCTGATTTTGGTGGGTTGGTAAGGATATCGAGTTTCAATGGCAGTAGAATCCTGTTCCACAATCACATCAATGGCTTTTAGCATTGATTGGCGCAAAAGCGGTTTTATCCAGGCAGATTTGAACTTAGCGAAGATCAACTCATAATGTCTTTGGTTGGTTCAACCACTGTCAATACTTGTCGGTTAAGGATAGTTGAGGTGCCAAAACCCCGTATCTTTAAGATACCGGGGTTCTCGTTTTCTCTTAACCGAGCAGTATTGCAACCACTGTGGTCTCTTTACCTAAAAATTGCTATAAAAAACTAAGGTTACTCCTATCCCTCTTGAAGATTACTTAATTAAATAAACCGCAAAGACGCAAAGAGCACAAAGAAAGAGGAGAAGAAGATCGGTAATCTTATGGCGGAAAGGGAGTAGGATTGGATAGCAAACAATTCGTCAAGTTTATCTCTCAGTTCAGAAGATACTAGTAAAGGTTTGTAAACTTCCCCTTCATAAGGTTTCCAAAGGTAACCAGAAGTAAAAATTCTGAAGCCGATAGGACAATTCATTTCTTGCCATAAAGCCTTACTCAACACCAGCCCAGGAAAATTTAAATTGGTGTTACTATTTGTTGATAGTAGTTCGCTGTAGGTTCTAAATTCATCAACTTCTACACCCACTAAAGCATAGCGAAATGGAGGTGCGGAGTGCAAAGGTTGATATAAAAGTATGCCGATTTCAGTCATCTGATAAGCATCTTCAGGAGTAGTAATGCTAATTTGACTAACACCACTCGGATAAACTCTAACCCACCAATTGTCTTCACTGTCTTGAAAAATTCCCGTGTTACATTTTGACTTTACTCCGCTCTTCAACTGCCAAGAAATTTGATCAAAGTGTTTTGCAAAGCTTTCTGCATCTTCTTGAAGATTACCACATTCAGTCGATAAACTAAAAATAAATGCCATAGTTCCTTAATTTAGATTGTCGCTCCCGAAGTGCCAAAAAATTTTGCCCACACTGGTATTAATTGCTCTGACATCGTTCCATCAAACAGCTAAAAATCTTTGAATCACATCTTGACTCAATTCATTGGTGGAACCAGAAGCAACAATACCGCCTTTTTGCATCGCGTAATAGTAATCGGCTTGGCGGACAAAATGTAAATGTTGCTCTACTAACAAAACAGAAATACCAGTGGTAGCAACTATGCCACGAACTGCAGCTTCAATTTCTAAGATAATTGAAGGTTGAATACCTTCGGTAGGCTCATCCAATAAGAGTAATTGGGGTTGTCCCATTAAAGCACGAGCAATAGCTAATTGTTGTTGCTGTCCACCACTTAAGTCACCGCCCATCCGCGAAAGCATCGATTTCAACACGGGAAATAGGCTAAAAATCTCCTCAGCAATTTCTTGATTTTTGCTCCGGCTGCGTCTCGCTTCTAATCCCAGTAAGAGATTTTCTTTTACTGTCAAACGGGGAATAATTTCTCGTCCTTGGGGAACGTAACCAATTCCCAGCTTTGCTCTTCGATCTGGAGATTTTGAATTTATCAATTCTCCAGCAAAAGTTATTGTGCCATTGCGAGGTTTAAGTAACCCCATGATTGTTTTGAGGAGGGTTGTTTTACCTACGCCATTGCGTCCAATTAGGCATACCATTTGCCCCATTGGAACACTCAAATCTACATTACGTAAAATATGGCTTTCGCCGTAGTAAACGTCAAGGTTAGAGATTTGCAACATCGAAAAGTTTTAAGTATTGAGTTTAATAATAGTATAAAAATCTCACGCAAAGGCATCTTTTGTTCTTCATAAAGATTTATTTTATTATCTAACACTCGTTCTAAATCTGGTGGTAAAGCCATCATCCAGTCAATCAAACGGAAAAGCTGAAGGATTGTAACCGTTCACAGGATTCCCAAACGCTACTGCAAAGAATAGGTACATATAAGTAGTAGATTAAAGAGCATGGATAAAAACTGCCTCACCTACGGGCTCTCCATAGGATTATTCCAAATTATTGACAAATCAACGCTTGCAGTTGCTGAAAATGCCTTACAGTCAGCAGTCTTAGAAAGAAGGGACTAACCGACTGTATGAGTGGCATTGAACGCGAAATTATTCTCGATTCTCGGCACATTTCCAAGCATTTACCTGATACCCCTCAAATGCAAAGATTGTTGAGTCGAGGAAGAGCCGCTCACGTTTTTAATGATGAAGCTACAATGAATAGAGTTGCTCAAATCGTTATCGAAATCGGAGAGTATACTGGAACTGTTCGGGGATACGAGCGTTATGGTCTATTCTTTGCTGAAGCGGTTGGTTACAGAATTAGTCCCGACGGGTCAACCATCCCCCTATTCTACGTAGAGGTAAAAATAGATGCAGAAAATAGATACCACGTCACTCCTCGCACTCGACCCAGTGAAGAGTAACTGGGAATTTGTTGAAGTCTGGATTGATGCAATGCTATCACCTCCCTATGTATTACTGCTCTTAAGCGATCAAGCAGGAAAGTGTTGTGTATACGATCCTGCTGAGGGATACAAAATGATATTTACCAGTTCAACTTACGAAGAGGCTCAACTTTGGTTGCTTGAGGATGAATATGAGCCGATTGAAGGACGAGTTTCTGCATCTGAGTTTCAGTAGCGCTGAAAAGGTTTGAGATGGATTATTAATCATATTTGCGCTCACCAGACAAAACCTGGTTGTAGTGGGCGTAAATTTCTTGTCCTGTAGATGCATCCATGTAACCAGACTGAACAGCAAAATCTATTTAATTAGGTAACGCTGCTATAGTGCTCCTAAATCATTCGTGAAAAGTTAGATCCTCGACTTCTCAAAGAAGTCGGGGATCTGAATGGTGTGAATACATCAAAGAGATGTGCCTACAATTACAAAGTATCAAGAGCTTTATTAAGTTTATCTAAATAGTCTATCAAGATGTCATCTTCCCTACAACAACAAACACGAATCCAAGGGTCTTCATCAACACCAAATAAACAACCAGGAACAATATTAATTCCTTTTGCTAGTAGTTCCTTAAAAAGAAACCAACTATTATTGTAATATTTTATCTTTAGAAAAATATAAAAACATGCCTCTGGTTTGATATACTCTATAATTGAATGACACTGCGAAAATATATCCGAAGCCAGTTTCACCTTACTACCAACTACCTGTGAAATAAATGGCATTAACCAAGGGTTATTGAGATAGCTCATAATTGCTTTATTTGCAACAAGAGGTGCATTCCCATCAGAAAATGAATAAGCGTTTGAAAAGGTTTTAATAAGTTCAGAATGAGCAACCATATATCCAAGTCTAAAACCTGCCAATAAATATGTTTTTGACAAACTCAAAATACGGATCACTATTGGGCTGTTCAAGTAAGTCTTTTCATCTTGATTTAAGTTTAAAGAAATATCACACGCTTCGTCAATAATAATATATGCTCCCACTTGCTCACAGGTAGTTATTATCTTAAATAAAACATCCTTTGGTACATAAAGTCCTGTCGGATTGTTAGGATTGGTTAAATAGATTATGGAGGAAGATTTTATATATGGTATGATTTCATCAAGCGTTATTTGAAAAGTTTTAGTGTCCTTTGGAATAATAGAAGTGAGTGTAGCTCCTAATCTTGTTAAAGTATTGCGTACTTGACCAGCAAGAAGGGGATAAGTTGGGACTATTTCAACAATATTAGATTCTTTCTTTGCCAAACAATCTAAAACTAATGAAAACCCTCGAAGTCCTCCTGAGACAAGCATAACATTGCTGGCTGTATAAGAAATCCCTGTACGCTTTTCTTCAAACTTTGAGAATGCTTCTCGAAGCTTTCTATCTCCTGCCTGATGTTGGTAATCTGCTTGCCATAACCGTCTGCCCTCAACAAATTCCTCGTCCGCTTCTAACTTGGATCTAAATATATTAGTAGAAGGCATACCCATCCCAAGATCAATAGAATTTGGATATTCCTCTAGCACTTGCCAATAATTAAGAAATAAACTTTGAATCTTGGTATTCTTATTATCTGCTGAATTTCCAGTAGTTAAATGTGAAATATTACTTTGCATTGCTTGTTAATTAGTCTTTTTCTTTAACAATTTTATCTGAAAAACTCTGGGATCGCTATCTATATATTTTTCTCGTTCTTTCCAGTCATACCTTTTATTAATCAATTCAATTGCTTGAAGTTTTTCATCCAATAGTCTTAATGTAGTATGTTCGGCTTCATATTTATCTTTTCCAAAAGAAACTATACATAATTTTTCTCGCTCTAATGCACTAAAGAAATTATCTTTAAATTTACATGATGCGTATAGAGCTTGTCTATTAGTGTTTTCAAAGGCATAGTACAATAATTCTTCAGGCTCACCCTGAACTTCTACTCTAAGCCTCATATATGAAGACAAAGGAATCGCTGAATCTTCATTCCACAACTCGTCAAATTTCGATGCAGCGTAACTACCAAATGTAGTCAATGTAGAAACTTTGAGATTAGGAGCTTCATCAGAACGTTGATTTACAGGATAAAAGCTTATATAAGCTTCTTGATCCCATTTATGCATTGCTATTGTAGGAAAAGCATCGTACAGCTTAATTTCTAGTGTACCTATTTTGTCTTTTCCAACTTTCTCTGTCTCTAATCTGTAAAAGCGAGCTAGTGTTTTCTGAATTAACTCAGGCACATCTTTGATAGGTTTAATAGCTCTACTAAGTTCCTCAGCACGTTGTTTCGCAGCTTCGGATTCGGGATGAATAAGAAGTATTTCAATTCTTGAGTCACCCCTCAAAGCTTCTTTAATTGCTTCAGAAAACTTCTCAAAGAGAATATCGTTATTGGCCAAATCCGTAAAAGTTTCTAAAATCTGAATATGTTTAGCAATCTTAACATTTTCAACAAAAGTTGAGAGGGGAAGCTTCGGAATTTCGGATATACCAAACAACTGTTTAATACTACTATCTAGTACCCAGTAAACACCAATAGAACCTATAATTTCTGGTATTAAATCAAATCCTATCTGAGGAATTTTTAAAGGAAAATTCTTAAGAATTTCGTTAAGTCGAGCTAATTCAAATAAAAATTGTATAATCTCGATAATAAATACACAAAATATGGCAAATATTATAAGTTTGATTACACTCCGTGATTTGTAAGTTAGTTCAGTATTTTTATTTTTTTTTTAAAATTGTTCAAGACCTTTTTCAATTTATAAAATATTTGTGGATGACTACTTTTCTTTTTCGGTTTCTGTGGTCTCATTAATTCATCCCTCTGGATAGTTTTAAGACAATTTTATAATTTATAGAGATACTAAACTGTTAGCTATACCAAATCTATGTATATACTAACTAGTTCTTAGACCGAAATTACTTATGTACTATTCTGTATTTCCTATGTTAGCAGCAAATTTAGGACTCACGCTTGTTCCTCATCTCGTCGCCAGACTTTCACTAACTTGTCTACGAACAGTTTACCAACCTCTGCTTCTCTCACTATCTGCTGAAATTCTTTATCCAAAAACTCGTATCCTCGTTGCCAATCAATATTTGTGTAAGCTTGAGGGAAGAAAAAGTCAATAAATGCTTCAAAGTAGAGTTCTAGCGCCTCCTTCCAAGGGGAGTCATAGCTAGCTTGTTGTTCCGTCACAAATTTTCTCGGTCATCAAAATTAATAGTAATAAAGTATACTATCAATCTAGTTAAATTCCAGACTCACTCAAATCGAATTTTTTCCTCAATGTTTACTCTCGTTGTTCAGAGTACGATCGCCATAATAGAGGTGCAAGTCATCTATATATCAGTTTGATGAGTAGTTATAACTAGAAAAAATTCTTAATTTTTCTACAAAGTAAGTAAAAAAATGAGGAAGATTTAGATTTTATCCAAAACTGCTTAATGCGAACGCCTGTTCTAGTCGGGAGAGCCTAGCTACAAAGCAATAGTTCAAGCGCTGATTATACGGGCATTTTAACTAATTGGCTTGGAAGGCTCAAATCATTTACCGACAAGGCTTATAGAAAACTTTGCGATTTACTGAAGGTGTCAGTCTCTAAAAATCTGGACTTCTAATGAGTAATAATATCAGCCAAATCCGAAAAATCTTACTTTTGTCAGCTAATCCTAGAGATACAAGTCAGATTCGTTTAGATGAGGAAATGCGAGAAATCAAGGAGGGATTGCGACGCTCAAAAAAGCGTGACCAGTATCTAATAGATACTGTACAAGCAAGCAGTACGCTACAGGGACATACATAGAGCTATTCTGGACTATGAGCCTCACATTGTACACTTTTCCGGGCATGGCTCGCAAGAAAATGGCTTAGTCTTTGAAGATGAGACTGGTCAAATAAAGTTAGTAGATGCACAGGCAATAACCCTTTAGTTGTCATTAGACGAGTACTGTCACCGACTAGAGCGGAACCAGTGCTTGCTCAAAAGCTTTTCCAAATCATCCTCAACAATGAATTTTCAATTAAAGAAGGTGAGGATGAAGCTGATTGGGTGGAGCGGATGGTGCATAAAGACCTTTTGTACCTCCATTTAGGGATGACAATAGCAAATTAGTTAATGAGCAAGCTTTTGCCGATAACTCTTATCCAATTACTAGGAGGCTCTATGTAATCTTCAAAAAAGACGGCGGTAAAAGTGAGAAAGCTGGTACTGCTTATGCCAACTTGCTCTTAAGCATTGAAGGTCAAAGACTAGTAGAGCAATCTGGTTTTGCACCTATTTGGGAACTCAATCCCAAATAAACTTCAATGACACGCTTGTCGTTTTGTACTTCTTCGATAGTGCCTTCACATAACACTGAACCTTCATGCAAGACTGTTACTTTCCGAGCAATTTGACGCACAAATTCCATGTCATGTTCAATGACTAAAATGGAATGACTCTGTGATAGTGCTAAAAGCAGTTCCCCTATATTGTAAGTTTCTTCATCTGTTAAACCAGCAACAGGTTCATCAACAAGTAATACATCGGGAGACTGCGCGACTAACATCCCAATTTCTAAGCGTTGCTTTTCTCCGTGAGACAGTAAACCAGCTAGTCTGTCTGCTTTATCGGCTAAGCCTATGGTTTCTAGTAACCCTTTAATACTATTCTTTTCAGCATTACTGGAACGACCAAACAAAGTAGAAAACACATTTTTATTGCGGTTACTGCTAAGTTCCAAGTTCTCGCGAGGTGTTAAGTTGAGATAGATTCGAGGAGTTTGGAATTTACGTCCAATTCCCCGTCTGGCAATTTGATGTTCTGATAAAGAATGCAAACTTTTGCCTTTTAAAAAAACTCTTCCCTCGGTTGGTTTCACTTTACCCGTGATGACGTCAAGAAATGTCGTTTTTCCAGCACCGTTGGGACCAATAACGACCCGTAATTCACCCACATCCATGCTGAAGTTTAGCTGATTAAGTGCCTTAAAGCCATCAAAACTAACCGTGAGGTTTTTAGTTTCTAAGATTTTGGCTTTCATGGTGCACCTCAGAGTTTTCTTCTAAGCTGGGATAAGTGGCAATTTGCTGACGGCGTTTGAGAAGCTGAATCCCTTGAGTGCGGAACCACCCCACTACCCCATCAGGAAGTACCGTAACGACTATCAAAAACAACGCTCCTTGGAAAAATAGCCAAATTTCGGCAAATTGTTCGCTTAAAAAAGCACGAGCATAGTTGACTAACAAAGCGCCTAAAATGGCTCCAACTAAAGTAGCACGTCCTCCTACTGCTACCCAAATCACCATTTCAATGGAAAAGGCGATGTCCATTGCTCTAGGTGAGACAGAAGCACTTTGCACAGTATACAATGCTCCTGCTATACCCGTGATCGCACCCGAAACTGCAAAGACTAACACTTTAAAATCAGTCGGATCGTAGCCAGAAAAACGCACCCGACTTTCGTCATCACGAATCGCTATTAACAACCGTCCAAAGCGTCCACTTGTCAGCCAACGACAGAGTCCGTAAGTAGCTGCGAGAAACAATATCGTGAGGCTGTAGAAAACAAATTGGGTTTTTGTATCGCTAACTGTTGCTCCAAATAAAGTCGTAAAATCGATTAACCCATTTGTACCGTTGAACAGCCCTTGTTGACCATTAAAAAAGTTGAAAAATACAATCGTTGCGGCTTGAGTCAATATAGAAAAATACACTCCGCGAATTCGGTTGCGGAACACCAAATATCCCAGTAGTCCCGCAAGTATTGCAGGAACAATCGCAACAGCTATAACTGCAAAAGGGAACGAATAGAAAGGTGTCCAAAACCAGGGGAGTTCCGTGACACCATAAAGCCCCATAAAATCAGGCAACTCTCCTGGAGGAACTTGCAATTTGAGATGCATGGCGATCGCATACCCACCCAAACCAAAGAAAATCCCGTGTCCCAAACTGAGTAACCCCGTGTAACCCCAAATCAAATCAATCCCCAAAGCAACAATAGCTAGAGATAAAAATCGCCCCAACAAATTCAGACGAAACCCTGAAAGCACAGCTGGCATAATCAAGATGAGGATGAGAGCGATCGCCACCACCACCCCCGCCTCAATTAAAATGAACCTTCCTCTTCTCATTCTCTGCGTCCTTGTGGGACAGGCAAGATGCCTGTCATATACTTTGCGGTTCAATTTAAACATCAACAGTACGACCTTTTTGTGGAAAAATCCCCCCAGGCTTCACCTGTAAAAACACAATAATCAGCACAAACACCGTCGCCTTTGCCATACTAGTTGTTGCAAAGAACGCAAACAAATCAGCCAGAGGTTTAACAGGAGTCAACAACGAAGCCAAAGTTGCAGAACCAATCAAGTAATTTGCCGTACCAATTCCCAACGCTGCTACAATAGTTCCCACTAGGTTGCCCACACCACCCACAACAACAACCATAAAAGTATCGATAATGTAGTTTTGTCCGGTATTTGGCCCCACCGAACCGAGTAAACTTATCGCACAACCAGCCACACCAGCCAATCCCGAACCCAGTGCAAAAGTCATTGCATCAACTTTTTGAGTCGGAATGCCCAAACAAGCGCTCATGCTCCGATTTTGTGTGACAGCGCGAATCCTTAATCCCCAAGAAGAGCGTTGCAAAAATAGATAAATGCCCGTTACACAAAGAATCGTTAAAGCAATAATAAATAATCTTGGATAAGGCAATTGCACGCCGAGCAAAGATATTCCATCTTGCAACCAACTAGGAGCAGTGACATCCAAATTTTGAGCACCAAACCAAGGTTGGGTTATTGCTAACTTATAAGTTTCGCTCAAAAACTTACCTGTTGCCATTGCCACCCCCACTGACAGGAACAATATTACTGCCACAACCAAGGAACGAATTCTGCCAAAATCTGTGCGCCGCTTTAAAATCCACAAACCACCAAAAAACAGCAGAGAAAACAGGGCAATTCCAATGACAAGCACCCAATTTACACTACGAACAAACTGCTGCAAAATCAAACTTACGCCCCAAGTTGCCAGCAGAGTTTCTAAAGGACGCCCGTAGAGATATCGAATCACCCCCCGTTCTAACAGCCATCCCACAGCAGCTGTTAGCAAAAAAGCAATAATCAGGGCAAAAAAGATATAAGCCTCAAACCATACTCCACCCAGTTGTTTGCAAAAATTCTGTACCACAAATGTTGTGTAGGCTCCCAACATCATCAATTCACCATGAGCCATGTTAATAACGCCCATGAGTCCAAAGACAATGGCTAGTCCCAGCGCTGCAATTAATAACACAGCACCAATACTAATACCATTAAATACGGCTTCTAAAAATCCTGCAAACACTTTTTCCTCCATATAAGGTAGGGGCGCAATGCCTTGCGCCCGTACAGTGGTTAGTGCTAATGACAAATCACAAATGACAACTTACACCTTCTTATACTTACCACCTTTAGCTGGATCGGACCAATCACAAGAAAAGGCTTTGGTTTCTTTCACAAATTGATTCCAAGGAATTGGTTCAACAGGAGCAGGCGTAGCATAGACAATATCAAACAAACCATCATCTCTCACCTGACCAATCCGCACAATTTTTGATATGTGATGATTGGTATTCATTGTGACTTTGCCTTCAGGTGCATCAAAAGTTTGTCCGTATGCTGCTACACGCACTTTAGCTAGATCGGTCGTTCCAGCTTTTTCTACTGCTTGTTTCCACAAATAAACACCAGTGTAAGCTGCTTCCATTGGGTCATTTGTAACCCGTTCTGCACCATATTCTTTCTTAAAGGCTTCAACAAATTTCTTGTTAGCAGGAGTGTCTACGGTTTGGAAGTAGTTCCAGGCGGCGTAATGACCTTTGAGATATTGCACGCCAATTGCCTTCACTTCTTCTTCGGCAATACTGACAGACATAGAAGGATATTTATCTGCTGTTAATCCTGCTGCTTTTAATTGTTTGAAAAAAGCAACATTGCTATCACCATTTAGCGTATTGTAAATGACTCCACCATTTGGCAATGCTTGCTTAATTTTCGTAATAATAGGGGTAACTTCTGTGTTACCCAGTGGTAAGTAATCTTCCCCAACGGTTTTACCACCAAGTGCTTCTAATTGGGATTTAATAATTGTGTTGGCTGTACGGGGAAAAACGTAATCAGATCCGACCAAGAAAAATTCTTTGCCCTTATTTTTTAGCAACCAATCAATCGATGGTTCGATTTGTTGATTGGGAGCAGCACCAGTATAAAAGATATTTCTGGAACATTCTTGACCTTCATACTGCACTGGATACCAGAGCATATGGTCTTTGCTTTCAAATACTGATTTGACATTCTTACGGCTAGCAGAAGTCCAACAACCAAAAACGGCAACAACCTTATCCCCATCGATGAGTTTGGTGGCTTTTTCCCTAAAAGTGTCCCAGTTAGAAGCACCATCTTCAACAATTGCTTCAATTTGTTTGCCTAAAACACCACCAGCAGCGTTAATTTCTTTAATTGCTAATTTTTCAGCATCTACAACGCTTTTTTCACTAATTGCCATTGTTCCACTGAGAGAATGCAAGATTCCTACTTTAATTGCGTTTCCAGTACTAGAAGCGCTGACAGGAGAAGCAGTAGGTGCTAAACTTTCTGTGTTATTAGTTGAAGAATTGTTAACACAACCCTTTAACAAAATACTTGCACCAAAGGAAGCAGAACCGTAAACTAAAAACTTGCGTCGATTAAATTGTTTTGTCATATCTAAATAATTTGGCTTTAAATGAATCAGCTAAATACGGTATGCAGCTGATAGTATTAATCATCGAATTGAAATCTTAGTGTTATTTTTATCTGAAAAAAAGTATATTTTGCTACTTTTTTAGAAATATTAAAAATTAATTAACCCCTGTTGATAAGGGAGTCGCGTCGCATTTAAATAATGTACCAACCAGTTCATTAAAACAATTGGAGGGGCGCAAGGCATTGCGCCCCTACAAACTGGTATTCTATTTTCAAGCTAGACACCCACGGGCAATAGCTCACAACGAGGGAATGGAAATAATTCTTTTTCCATGCCCAATGCCCAATGCCCTGTTTTCACGCTAGTCCCTAAGCACAAGCGATTGTGGGGTTAAAACCCCCCTTCTCCCCATGGGAGAGGGGGTTGGGGTGAGGGCTTTTTGATGCTGATAACGTTGCAACAAATCAATTTGCGTGGTTGTTACTACTGTAGTGAATCCTTGTACCAGCCCACAACAATTTTTCTCGCAACGTCTGATAGTACGAGTTATTTTCTCGTAGAATAATAAACTTAGCCCGAGAATCTGCCATGCGTATATCAACACGGTGTCCGGGCCAAATGGAAGTTGTCAACACCCCGTCAGTCCATAGTTTGGTACTGAGATCGTAATCACCTAAAGGCCAAACGCTCACAACGGAACCAGGAGGTAAAATGAGGGGGCGACTCGAAAGACTCATCGGACAAATAGGAGTGATGGTAATCGCTTCCATACCATCATGCACGATTGGACCGTTGGCAGAAACAGTGTAACCTGTTGAACCAGTGGGTGTAGAGACTATTAACCCATCGCCCTGGTACTGATCCACAACCTCACCATCAATTTCCATTTCCAAAATTGAGGTGATCATGCGATCGGCAGAAGCGGGTTTGACACACATTTCATTTAAAGCGAAAAAGCGATCGCTCACTGGTTCTAAATTGGTACTGTTACCCTCAAACACTGCAGCTTGTAACATCATCCGACGTTGGATAGCGTAGCGATCTTCCAACAATCTGTCCCAAACTTTCTCAGTGTCTTTAAACTCATCTGGTGATTCAGTAAGAAACCCCAGATGACCTCCCACATTAACAGCTAATATTGGGATACCAGCTGAGGCTAAGTGTCGCGCACCAGTTAAAACAGTACCGTCGCCACCAAGTATCAAAGCCATGTCGATTGGCTGACCAGCCGAAGCCAAAAATACCGGATAAGGATTATCCTTTGGTCCGCTTGGTCCCATCAAAACTTGGCATTGGCGACTTTCCAGTTGCTTTGCACACATTTCTGCCCAACGTTTGCTTTGGGGGTCTCGTGCTTTATAAGCAATAATTACCTGCTTGAGATCCACGAATTTACCATTTTAGGAGATTGAACTGCTCCATATCGACAGTATCGCGGTTGCGATAGATGGCAAGTACAATAGCCAAACCTACCGCCGCTTCTGCTGCTGCTACGGTGAGCACAAATATAGTGAATACTTGACCCTTAATTGCGGTTGGGTCTAGGTAGTTAGAAAATGCCATTAAGTTCAAATTAACGGCATTAAGCAACAACTCAATAGACATCAGGACTCGCACAGCATTGCGACTGTTAATTAATCCGTAAATACCGATGCAAAACAAAGCTGCCGATAGTAACAAAAAGTACTGGATTTGCATGAATCTTAATACCCCTTCTATTTAGTTATCAGTTACCAGTTAACAGTTATCAGTTATTAATTGCTCACTGGTCACTGGTCACTGGTCATTGGTCACTGTATATTTCGACTTGCGTCGCCCGCCGAGACTAGTTCTCTAGGACGTTCAGGCAAAGTCAAAACGGTTTGCCGATCTTGAGAGAGAGTTTGTTCTGGCAGATACTCGCGACGCGCCAAAATAATTGCGCCTACCATTGCCATTAACAGCAAGACAGACGCTAGTTCAAAAGGCAGTAAAAAGTCACTGAAGAAATGCTCGCCAATGATAACAATAGAGTTTGCCACGGGTAGAGCATTGGACAATGACCAAGGGGTTGCCAAAATCATTGTACTTAAAAGCGCAAACAATCCTACACTTACGACTGCTGTTAGTGCTTTACGTATCCAAGCTGTAGGAAAGGGTACAAAAGCTTGCCGCTTATTCACTAACATAATGGCAAACAAAATCAACACGTTGACAGCACCAACGTAGATGAGTAATTGCGCTGCTGCTACAAAGTCAGCATTCAGCAACAGGTATAGACCAGCAATGCTGACGAATACACCTCCAAGCAAAAAGGCAGAGTAAACGATGTTCTCGATGAGAACAACACCCAGTGCTGCCCCAAGTAACATCACTGCTAATATGCCAAAAGAAACAAACTGTACTCCTGCTGCTAGATTCACTTTTTTATTCCTTTGCTAATTGGGAATTGGGCATAGGGCATGGTGAATTGGGAATTAGGCATAGGGCATGAGGCATTGAGAATTACTCAAAGTTATCCATTGCCCATTGCCCATTGCCCATTGCCCATTGCCCATTACTCTTTTTCCACAAGATCTTCTGGACGGGCACCTGGGCGGGGTGCATCTGCTGGTAAATCGTGGGGGTCCATGACGCCCTTGGGTAGGTAAACCAGTTCGCGCAAAGGTGTCACCATGGGATCTAGGGTGACTTTGTAAGGCAAACGACCTAATGCCACGTTGTCATAGTTCAATTCATGACGGTCATAGGTGGAAAGTTCGTAATCTTCTGTCATTGATAAGCAGTTGGTTGGGCAATATTCCACACAGTTACCGCAGAAGATACAAACTCCGAAGTCAATGCTATAGTGTTTAAGCTTTTTCTTTTTGCTTGCTTTGTCGAACTCCCAATCCACAACAGGTAGGTTGATGGGACACACTCGAACACAGACTTCGCACGAAATGCACTTATCAAACTCAAAGTGAATCCTACCGCGAAACCGTTCGCTGGGAATAAGTTTTTCGTATGGATACTGTACGGTTACCGGACGCCGCCGCATATGGTCAAAAGTAACAGATAACCCCTGACCAATATACCGACCTGCTTGCACGGTTTCCTTGGCGTAATCACCAACTTGTTTCAGGAATTTCAACATTTTTTGTGTCTCTCTGTTGAGAATTTTGGATTTTGGATTTTGGATTTTAGATTTCAGATCCAATTCAAAATCTAAAATCTAAAATCTAAAATTCGTTTATCCGCCAAAAGCGACGGGGAAAGCTATTTTCAGGGCTGCGGTTAGTAGCAAGTTAACCAAGCCTACTGGTAGCAAAAACTTCCATCCTAAATCTAGCAATTGGTCAATGCGAACTCGTGGCACTGTCCAACGTACTAATACCGCTAGAAAGACGAGGAAGTATGCTTTGAGTACGGTCATGGTGATTCCCAATGAGGCAGTAACAACCTGCAGAATGGGATTTGTTTCACTAATTCCAAACACACCGGCTATCAAATTCAGGGGAATCGGAAAATCCCAACCGCCTAAGTACAAAACTGCGAACAGCAGGGCAGAAAGAACTAGGTTAACGTAAGAACTCAGATAAAATAAACCAAATTTCATACCAGAGTACTCAGTCTGATAACCAGCTACGATTTCTTCTTCTGCTTCGGGTAAGTCAAACGGCAATCGTTCGCATTCCGCAAGGGCGGCTATCCAAAAGATGATCAAGCCAACTGGTTGTCGCCAAATGTTCCAGCCAAGAATGCCATAACCAGATTGTTGATTGACAATGTCAATTGTGCTGAGGCTGTTGGACATCATAGCTATAGCTAACACCGAGAGTGCTAAAGGAATTTCATAGCTAATTGACTGTGCTGCTGCCCGCAAGCCTCCTAAGAGAGAGTATTTGTTATTGGATGAGTAGCCAGCCATCAACAAACCAATCGGCGCAACGCTAGACAGGGCAATCCACAAGAAGACCCCAAGCGAAACATCTGTTATGACTAGGTTTTGTCCAAAAGGCACAATCAAATAGGACAAAAATACCGGAATTGTGACAATGATTGGACCGAGGGTAAATAGTATTCTGTCGGACTTGGCTGGCACCACATCTTCTTTAAAAACCAGCTTCAGACCATCTGCTACAGGTGCCAGCAAACCAAAAGGACCTATGTACTCAGGACCAATTCTCTGCTGTGCTGCTGCTGAAATCTTTCGTTCCAGCCAAACGCAGACTAGTACCCCTACCGTGGCACCAATTATCATTAGTATCATCGGTAGTGGCATCCAAATGGCTTTAGCGGCATCGGCGGGCAGCCCTAACTCCATGAGGGATTCAATAAATGTTCCTTGCAGATCAATTCCTGAATTCATCTTTATCCTTCATCCTTTATCCTTATCCTTGACCCTTGTATGTTAATAACTGTAAATTCACCTCTTACTATTTCTGTCTAAATCACGCAAAATTTAAGATCTTTTGCGATTCCCATGCCTAGTATATCGTTGGATCGTTTGAGTCCCTTACGCGCTCAACGAGAATTTCTACTTATGGTATGAATAGGGATTTTTTGATCGGGGGTAGAGGTTAGGGGGTAGGGGGTAGGGGTTAGAGAAGTTTTTTAATTCCCAATCCCCAATCCAAAATCCCCAATCCCCAATCCAAAATCCAAAATCCAAAATCCCCTACCTCTTCTCAATTGGGGTGTAAAGAATAGAATGTTTGCCGTTGTAAACTTGGGTGGGACGATAAATTCGGTTTTCTTCGAGTTGTTCTTTCCAATGGGCTAGCCAACCGGCAACACGGGCGATCGCAAAGATTGGTGTAAACAAGTCTGTCGGGATTCCCAATTTCAAATACACTAAACCGGAATAAAAGTCAACATTAGGATAAATGCCTTTGTGTCCCAGTTTTTCCTCTACAACTCGTTCCATTTCTTGGGCAATGTCATAGTATTTATCCGGACTGAACTTGTCAAACAGTTTCTCTGCCATATTTTGTAGAATTGTGGCGCGTGGATCTTTTACCTTGTACACGCGATGACCAAACCCCATAATCTTGGCTTTGCGTTCGAGACAATCCTCAATATAAGGACGAACATTTTCCACACAACCAATCGCTTCTAACATCTGAATCACTTCTTCATTCGCCCCTCCGTGTAGTGGTCCCCCTAATGTTCCTACCGCACTAGCAACTACAGCGTATGGATCTGTTAGGGTAGAGGCTGTGACTCTAGCACTGAATGTGGAAGCATTCATCGTGTGTTCGGCGTGAAGTATCAAGCAGATATCAAAGATTCGCGCCGCCAGTGCATCGGGTTCTTTCTCATTGAGCATATACAAAAAATTAGCGGCATAATCCAAATCATCTTGGGGGCGTACCGCATCATTACCGTTTCGCATCAATTGGAAAGCCGCCACCATTGTGGGAATCTTGGCTATCAGGCGAACAACAGCATCCCGAATGTAAATTGGATTGTTCAAATCCCGGCGTGAATAAAACAAGCCCAATGCAGCCGCAGAGGCTTGCAAAGCATCCATTGGGTGACCACTTTCGGGAAAGCATTTCATCATGTCGCTAATGCGATATTTGATCCGCCTGTGACTGCGAACCTCAGACTCAAATGCTGCCAATTCTTCGGATGTGGGCAATTCACCCCAGATCAAGAGATAAGCCGTTTCTAAAAATGTACTCTTTTCTGCTAACTCCTCAATCCGAATGCCACGGTATTCTAATATTCCCGAATGCCCATCAACACTGCTAATACTGGATTGGGCGGCGGGAATGCCATCCAGCCCAGGCTTGAATTCGCACACCATCATGGCAACACCATCTGAATAGTAAAATATTTCTAAGAAAGCAACATCCCAGAAATTCTTATCACCATAACAGTATCCGTTTCCTTGGAATTTCTTTCAAAAACGTTACACTACTGCTAAAGCAAATACTTGGGTGGCGTCAACCAAAACATTTGACTGCAACCCAGAGGAGATCCCTTTTCTGGTAGTTTTATCCCGATCATACCCGCTTTTTTCAGGACTAAGGATGCTTTGTCTTGTCCCCACACAAGAATTTCTGCCCAAGCGCTTAAATTTGGCTCATGTCCAACCAATGCTAGTTGGGTGTCAGTCGCGTAATTTCTCGGTTCTAGCCATTCTGTCACCCAATTATAGATATTCCCTTCTGGTGTCAGGTGGGTACATTCTTCTATGTGAGAGCTTAGTCCCTCTGCTATGAGTATTTCTGCTGTTTGACGCGCTCTCACTAAGGGGCTTGTAGCAATTAAATCAAAATGGAAACCCATCTGCTTGAGTCGCTGGGCTACTTTTTCTGTTTTTTGCTTTCCCTCTTTTGTAAGCGATCGCTCTTCATCTTTTTTAATCTCTGGTTGTTTCTCTTCAGCTATGCCGTGACGGATTAAATATATTTCCACTTGTCAATTGGAGATTTTGGATTTTGGATTTTGGATTTTGGATTTTGGATTGGGGATTTTGGATTTTGGATTGGGGATTGGGGATACGGAGGATAAAGTAGAATCGTCTTCCTCTACTCCCTACTCCCCACTCCCTACTCCCTATTCTGATTGAATTGGATTATCTTTAGGATTTACCAATCTCAGAAGCTTTTGCTTAATTTGAGCATCATAAACTTCCCATTTCATTTTCGCATAAGCAGAATTCTCATTGCTGCCTGATAAGAAACCCATGGGAATCTCAAATCCACCTGCGCTTGTTCTACCGCCACCAAAAAAGCGCCCGCTACTATCTTTTCCAAAAGCTTCTTTGATAAACTCATCGGGATCGAGGGTTAGCTTGGTTGTTCTGAGGGAACCAATCACAACTTCTAATTCATCATCTTCATCGTGAACGATGCCATAAACTACGGCAGTGTGAACATTTTCTTCCGTAACAAGAAAATCTGCCGCTTGCGGGATGGCATCACGGTCATCGTAGCGCAAGTAACCAACACCTGCAATGGAAAAGTTATTTTGCACAATGCGGTTTTTTAGCGATCGCTCTATAACATCCATCACTCGTTTAGAACGATTCGCTTGCAGTACCGCATTTAGCAGTTGTGCATCATAAAATCTACTCAGATACGCTGCTGCCATAAAATCATCTTCCTGTGCTTGCATCAGTCTATTCGTATCCGATCGCAAGCCATGCATCAAGGCAGTCGCACATTTTACGTGTTGGTTGATACTACTATCTAGCGATAGCAATCCTGCCTGCAGGTACTGTGTAAAAATTGTTGCTGTTGCTCTTACAGAAGGACGAATATCAAGAAATTCTGACTTGATATCGCTTTGCAAACTGTGATGGTCGATAATTGCTACCAATGGAATACCGACCTGCTCTACCACAGGCATTAGCTGAGAAGTTGTTCCTTGGTTATCAATCAGTACAAAACCTTGATAGGATGATGGCAAATCTTTGCCTTTTAGTGTTTGCAACGTCCAACGCTGGGCAGGTAAATTCGTCAGCTTTACCAAAGCGATGTTTTCTTGGTGGCTCAAAGCTCCCGCATAAACAATGTCACACTTGATCTCGTATTGCTGTGCGATGAGCTGGTATGTCCAAGCTGAAGACAAAGCATCCGGATCGGGAAAATCTTGCAAGATGATAAGATGCCGTTCTTGTCTGTGAGCTAGAAGCATGGCACGTAGCTCTTCCGCTTTGCGATCGCTCGCTACATTGTTACGCTGATTTGAAGAATTGCCAGACTCACTAGTCAACGTCGTTGTAATTGAGTGTCGATTGAGCGGAGCTTCAATTGAGTCTTTATCCTCTACCTCTCCATCCTCTGGTATTGAATCTGTTGTCAGTGGAAAATTTTCAAACTGGGTTAGGGAAGAATTAAATTGCATATGTAAGGTCTTTAAGAGTGTGGGGCTCACTGACTTTCGTTAAGAACTACTACAGTTAGTGATTTGCTACTTTAGCCACACATCTACAATCTTCGCAGAATTCTTGGAGACTGGCACTATATCTGTCAGTCTAGATTTTGGGTCAAAGTTTTTTAATCAACTTGATATTATTGGGTTGCTACTAAGACCAAACAATTTTGTCGCCCAAACTTGGCAAATTTATAGCGTACCCTGGTTGCATTTTCGCCAGTCTATGTTATATTAACAAAGTTGCTTGCAAGCTTGCAGAGAATTTCGCAGGCTCTTCTGTCAACTTTAGGGAAACTCACAGACAAACAAAGCTTCACCAAGCTAGGGCAACAGCGCTTTTTACCTGACAATGTACCGCCGTTCTCAGATAGGAACAAGGTTTGTCAGAGTCCAATAACGTATTTTTGCCATTCTTTGTGCAATCCGCTTTTGAGATGTTTGCTGACCTCGAAATAGAGACTGCTGTAAGGTCTTCGGGGATAATGGCGTAACATCATGTGAGCTTCACTTGGTGTACGGTTTCCCTTTTTGACATTACAGCGAACACAGGCTGTCACTATGTTTTCCCAAGTATCGCCGCCCCCACGCGATCGCGGTACAACATGGTCTAGAGTCAAGTCATCCCCCGTGTAACCGCAGTATTGACACGTATGACCATCCCGATGGAGGAGATTCCTTCGAGTGAGAGGAATTTCCTTGTATGGAACGCGCACGTAGTGTCGCAACCGAATAACGGTTGGAAGTGGAAAGCCTGAATAGAGTTGCTTGTTATTGATTTCAACCCGTTCAGCTTTGCCTTTGATCAACAAGACCACAGCTCGCCGCCAGCTCGTGATATTGAGCGGTTCGTAAGAGGCGTTTAGAACTAAAACCTTCCCCATTGATAAGCGCTCAGGCTATTATTTTTACATATATTAACACAAATCTATTCTCACTTTGGTTATGAGGATAAATTATACTTCCTACAAAAGCAGGAATTGGGGAAATAGTCAAGAGTTAGGGAGTAGGGAGTAGGGAGTGGGGATTGGGCATATTGAATTGGGGATTGATTATTAATACTTCTCCCTTGTCCCCCTACTCCCTACTCCCCATTCCCTAATTATTGTTAAACTTTCCGATGAGCGCGAAAAGTTGTGAGTATTGGGAATAATACTTGCAGCCAATAAAGTGGTGTGATAGGAGAGTAAGCAAAAATGCTAAGCCACGAGAAAAACCATCTTACCTTTAATCAGCAGCGTGATAGCTATGCCTGGATGTCCCAACGTGCTTGGGTCGAAATAGATTTGGCGGCGCTGTCCCATAACGTGCGTCAACTGGTAAAGTTACTGTCACCAAGTACCCAACTGATGGCGGTAGTGAAAGCTGACGCCTACGGACATGGAGCGATCGTTGTTGCTCAAACAGCCTTAGAATCAGGCGCGAGTTGGCTTGGAGTTGCGACAGTTCCAGAGGGAATTCAATTAAGAGAAGCGGGTATTGAAGCTCCCATTTTGATTCTAGGCGCAACTCATACGCCAGAACAAATCCAAGCTATTGCCCGTTGGAAACTTCAACCAACACTGACAAGCCCCAAACAAGCTTTAGTCTTTTCTAATACTCTAGAAGATATTAAATATGATTCTCCCCTACCCGTACATATTAAGTTAGATACGGGAATGTCCAGATTGGGAACAAATTGGCAAGAAGCGGCTGAGTTTGTTCAGTTAGTGCAGCGTTTGCCCCATCTTGCTATTAAAAGCATTTATTCTCACCTAGCAACAGCTGATAGCCCAGACCCTACAGTGATGAAACAGCAACAGCAGAGGTTTGAAACTGCGATCGCTCAAATTAGAGCATTGGGGATAGAACCTCCTTGTTTGCATCTAGCAAACTCAGCTGCCACTTTGAGCAATCGATCATCACATTATGACATTGTACGTGCGGGTTTAGCGATTTACGGTCTTTACCCAGCCGTTCATTTAGACTCCAGCATCGATCTGAAGCCCGTCATGCAAGTAAAAGCACGAGTTACCCAAGTAAAAACTATTGCTCCCGGAACTGGCGTCAGCTACAGCCATCATTTTGTAGCACCGCAAGAACTCCGCTTGGCAGTGGTGGGAATTGGTTATGCCGACGGTATACCTCGCAATCTTTCCAACAAAATGCAAGTGTTAATTCGAGGTCAGCGAGTGCCACAAATTGGTGCAATTACAATGGATCAGTTAATGTTGGATATCAGTGCATTACCAGCAGATGTACAAGAAGGTGAAGTTGTGACTTTACTGGGGACAGAAGGAGAAGAAGAAATTTCTGCTGAAGATTGGGCAAAGCAGCTAAACACAATTTCTTGGGAAATTCTCTGTAGCTTCAAGCATCGCTTGCCTCGTGTAACATTGGGTAATAATTAGTGGTTAGTGGTTAGCGGTCACTGGTCACTGGTCACTGGTCACTGGTCACTGGTCACTGGTCACTGGTCACTGGTCACTGGTCACTGGTCACTGGTCACTGGTTAAAACCACTAACCCTTAGATTATTGCCAAAAATAATTTCTTGTGATAACATGAGATATTAATGCGGATGTGGCGGAATTGGCAGACGCGCTAGATTTAGGTTCTAGTACCGTAAGGTGTGAAGGTTCAAGTCCTTTCATCCGCATAATTAAGTTAATAAGTTCCTGAAGCTCGCATAGGCGGGCTTTGTTTGTATAGCTACGATCGCGAACATCGTTAGAGCAAAGGAGATTGGTGAAATAATTCTTTTCCCATACCCCAAGCCCTAAACTTATGTCTTGTCAAATTTGGCTGGTCTTCTACGTGTAATGATAGAGTTTGTTCGTGAAACAATTTGATACCCTGAAGTACCAAATAAAAGCTATCCGGAAGGTTTTTGATATTCATACTGTTAAATTTTATTTCGTATAAACTTCAACTTCACGATTTTCATTCGTGCAGTTAATATCATAGCTGGCAAATGTACCTGAGAGGGTATATAACAGACAGTGGCACTATTCTACGGTGAGGGCATTTTTATGTTAGGTTTACACGTTTTGCAAGTAAAAATACTGACGACAGGGTAAATATCGCCTGAGACTTTATCCTGTCCTAAGAAACCGTATTATACTGAAAGATAAGTACTCAAAATAGCAGGTTCACCCTTGCAAGTCAAAGTCACTCACGTACAGTATTATTTCGGTTGCTGTCACACAGGTTCTCTTTAGGTAGATGAATTCATCTAGTCTTTACACTTTTTTTACTTGCCGTGTAAAAATGTCTGCTAATCTCAGTATCATTAGTAAATTTAATTGCAATTTACGTGTTGACTGAGATTTTTCATCTTAAAAGAAGGGTGCTACCACTGAGTTTTCTACAAGCCTCAAAGTCAAAATTTTGTATTCTTTGCAACAAGAATTCTAGCAAATTCTCTTGACTTGTGGAAAAACTCTGCAACAGATAAGCTCACACCTAATTGAATTTAGCCAAAAACAGCACTCATGAGCACAACTCCTATAGGTAGCTACAAGTTTTTCCAAAAACTGCACCCGCTATCTCTATTAGCACAACTTACCAGTCGCCGTGCTACAGGCTGCTTACAAGTATTCACAGAGTCGGTGTCTTGGTCAATTTATCTAGAGGACGGTAAACTTATTTATGCGTCCTCAGATAAAATGTTCGACCGACTGGAGAATCATGCATCTGGCTTAAGTCAGCAATTTCCTACGCTCAACAGTACAATTATGATGCAGGTACGGCTGATATTTGAAGCAAACGGTGACAATCAATCCATGTCCGTACCAGATTATCAAGCTATTTGCTGGTTAGTTAATGAGGAATATATAACTCCTCCTCAAGCAGCCATATTGATTGATGAAATGGCTAAGGAATTACTGGAGGCATTTCTTGCCATCAAACAAGGGAACTACGAATTCAATGGTGAATCTCCCTTGAATCAAATGCCTAGATTTTGCCGATTGGATTTGCGATTGCTTGTAGAATACTGCCAAAAGCAACTTCGCCATCGACAAAATCCTCAAGCGACGGTTACAGCACAAGTTCATACCCCAGCTTACTATTCAACACCTGTTTCACAACCCCAACTTCAGCCATCACCATCTCAACTGAAACTAGGGGAGCAATTGCAAAACACAAACAATTTTGACAATTCTCATTTCAACGGTAGTAAATACCAACAACAAAATAGTAAAAACACGTACACTGTCGCTTGTATTGACGACAGCCCAACGGTATTAAATTCTATCAAACACTTTTTAGATGAAAGCGCATTTTCAGTGGTGACAATTAACGATCCAGTGAAAGCGCTCATGCAAATACTTCGCAGCAAGCCTGACATTATTTTACTAGATGTTGAGATGCCTAACCTAGATGGTTACGAGCTATGCTCTTTGTTGCGAAGGCATTCGGCTTTTAAAAATACTCCAATAATTATGGTGACTGGCAGAACGGGATTTATAGACCGAGCCAAAGCAAAAATGGTCAGAGCATCAGGATATTTAACAAAGCCTTTTTCCCAGTCAGACTTGCTAAAAATGGTGTTTAAACACATTGGTAGTTAAGTAACAAACAAGATAAATTTAGTCATTTATTTAGGAGATTTAGAAGTGAGCATTACTTTGTTAGGCACAATTTTGATTGTTGAAGATTCTCCCAGTGAATTAGAGTTGATGAGCCATTATCTCAAAGAAAGTGGTTACAACGTTATTAAAGCGAATGGTGCAAAAGAAGCTTTGGAAAAAGCCCACTTACACAACCCGGATGCGATCGTGACAGATGTTGTTATGCCAGGAATGAGTGGTTTTGAACTGTGTCGTTCTTTGAAAAGAAATCCGATAACACAAAAAGTACCAATCGTGATCTGCAGTTCTAAAAACCAGGAGATCGATCGATTATGGGCAATGAGACAAGGAGCTGATGCTTATGTAACAAAACCTTACACTCGCGAGCAGCTCCTCCGGGCTATTAAATCTGTGGCGACTTAATTCTAATGAACAGTTCTAAAATTACTCTTTCGACAAAAGTTACTCAAAATAACTTGGGAGATGGCTATCTCAAGTTTCAGTTAAACAGACAAACATCCGCCGTGTTGCCCATGAGGCACACCCAAGAAGCGATTATAGTGCCTATTGAAGCCATAACATCAATGCCCAATATGCCGGGATGCATATTGGGGTTAATGAATTGGCGAAGTCGGATAGTTTGGGCTATCGATTTGCCAAGAATGTTCAATCTGGAATATCTTGACAATCGGTTGCGACAATACAACGTAATTATTATTCGGGTAGATTCATTACTTTTGGGCTTAGTTGTACAAGAAATACAAGGTACAACTAAGTTTTTGCCGGATGATATACGCTCTCCTGTAGGACAAGTGGCATCCAGTTTGATTCCCTATTTACGCGGGTGTGTTGTTCAACAAAAAGAAATACTACTTGTATTAGATGCACAGGCTATTGTGCAATCTTCTATTCTCCGCAGTGATTAGGGTGTACTACTAAGAAAAACTGTTTCTGCGTCATGTTTATTCACTACCTCAGGAGAATTTGCTATGTTTAATAAAACTAATGATGCTAAAAATAGCCTTGATGCTGAAAAAAATGGAGTATCTAATAATTCTTCAAAAACCAAAAATAGCGATTTTGTAGAACTAGATAAAGAGCGAAATACTGAGTTAACTGTTGATTCTAGCCTAAATCGGTTATCAGCACCGTTGAAGCGGTTGAGTTTGGGAACTAAAGCTACATTACTGGCGATCGCAATTGGAACACTTCCAGTATTAGCAATTGGCGCATTAGCTTATCACGTAGCTAATATGGCAACAAGTAGTAAAGTTTCAGAAATTCAACAATCAGAAGTCAACGATATGGCAGATAAAGTCAACCGCTTTATGTTAGAGCGGTATACTGATATGCAAGTCTTATCAACTATGCCAATTCTGACAAACGCTAAACTGAGGGATTCGCTATCTCCTAGAGAAAAACAAGTTTTATTAGACAAATATATAGAGAGTTATAAAGTTTATGACAGCATTGCGATCCTTAACTTAAGTGGGGATGCGCTCGCAAAATCTCGAGGAAATTCTGTAACTAGTCAAGATAACAAGAAACATTTTGAGGCAGCAAAGCAAAAAGAAAGTACTTACATCAGTCAGCCTGAAGTCTCAAAAGAGACGGGGAATAGTAACATTATTATTGCAACGCCAATTAAGGATTCTACCACAGGGAAAGTTTCATCTGTGGTCATAGCTAGTATGCCCGTAAATTCTCTAGACGATCTCCTGAAAAACTATGGAGTAGGGCATAAATACTATTTGACTGATGCAAACGGAAAATTATTTTTGCCTGCTGACAAAACTTATAGAGGTAGAGATGTTAAAGCAGAGTTTCCTGGTTTAAGTCAACGTCAAGCAGAAAAAAAAGAAAATACTTTTACCACAGTTAATAAAATTGAGGGTAAAGAACAACTCGTCAGTTACACATCCAAAATCCAAGAAGGATTGCCCGATTTGCAATGGCAAGCCATTTTGACGACAGATGCGGGAATTGCATTTGCACCTCAAAGACAATTGGGGTTGACAATTATCTTGGGAATGGGATTGGCTGCACTCGTTGTCGCTGCGATCGCAGTCTTATTGGCAAAACGAGTCACAGAACCAATTGTGAAAGCAACAAATGCGATCGCCAAACTCGGACAAGGAGATTTAGGCACCCGTTTGGATGTAGAGTCAGAAGACGAGTTAGGTGTTTTAAACGCCAATATCAACCAAATGGCATCTCAGTTACAGACGTTGGTTAAACAACAAGAACTGGACACTGAAAGAGCAAAATCACTAGCAGAAATTACCCTCCGAACCCGTAGAAGCCTCAACATGGAGGATATCTACAAAACAGCAGTCAGAGAAGTTCGTCAGGCAATCAAAACAGATAGAGTTTTGATCTATCATTTCAATCCAGAAACCCTAGATGGAGATGTGGTTGCTGAATCCGTAACTGCTGGGTTGCCAAGAATGTTAGGCGTACAAATTGACGATCCCTGTTTTAGAGAACGCCATGTAGAAACATACAAAGATGGTAGGGTTCGGGCAATATCCAATATATATCAAGACTCAAATCTCAGCAACGCCCAATGCTACGTTAAAATGTTGGAAAAATTTGCTGTCAAAGCAAATTTAGTCGCACCAGTGATTAGCGACGGACAACTTATTGCTTTAATGATTGCTCATCATTGTGATAGCCCCCGTATTTGGCTGCAATCAGAAATTGAGTTATTTAAGCAAATTGCCATTCAAGTAGGCTATGCCTTAGAACAAGCATTGCTTTTAGAAGAAGTCGAAAAAGCAAGATCCATTGCCGAAAGATCCTCAGAAGATGAGCGTCGGCAAAAAGAAGCTTTGCAAATGCAACTCCTAGAACTCTTAAGCGAAGTTGAAGGAGCAGCAAGTGGCGATTTAACAGTACGTGCGGAAGTGACAGCTGGAGAAATTGGCACCGTTGCTGACTTCTTTAACTCCATTGTGGAAAGCTTGCGGGACATTGTTACCCAAGTTAAACAAGCAGCTATCCAAGTTAACCAAGCCATTGGGCAAAACGAAGGTTCGATTCGTCACCTTGCAGAGGAAGCACTTGCCCAAGCCTCAGAAATCAACCGCTCCCTTGATGCTGTTGATAACATGACCCACTCAATTCAAGCAGTTGCAGCAAGCGCCCAGCAAGCAGCCATAGTTGCCAACACAGCTGCCAACACGGCGAAAAAGAGCGGGATCGCAATGGATATGACAGTGCAAAACATTTTGCACCTGCGTGAAACTGTTGGCGAAACAGCCAAGAAAGTGAAACGATTGGGAGAATCAACACAACAAATCTCCCGTGTGGTAGCTTTGATCAATCAGATTTCCATGCAAACCAACTTACTTGCCATCAACGCCGGTATTGAAGCGGCGCGGGCGGGAGAAGAAGGACAGGGTTTTGCGGTTGTAGCTGAGGAGGTAGGAGAATTAGCAGCCCGGAGTGCAGCGGCGACAAAAGAGATAGAGCAAATTGTTGAAAATATTCAACGCGAAACAACGGAAGTGGTGCAGGCGATGGAACTGGGAACAACCCAGGTTGTAGAAGGTACACGCATTGTCGAAGACGCCAAGCAAAATCTAACTCAAATTTTAGATATTTCGCGGCAAATCGATTTGTTGGTGCAGTCAATTTCTCAAGCAACAACCTCTCAAGTGGAAACATCACAAACAGTCAGTCAGTTGATGAGAGAAATTGCCTCCTCCTCGCAACGCACTAGTGATTCTTCACGTCAAGTTTCGGATTCTCTGCAACAAACTGTGGAGATTTCGCAACAGTTGCAAGCAACTGTTGGTACCTTCAAAGTAGATTAATGTAGCCATTAGCCATTAGCCGTTAGCTATTAGCCCTATGTCACAAGACAAAGAATTAGAAATCCAGATGCAATTTCTGGAGGAAGCGAATGATTATCTCAATACCTTGGAAGGGGTGTTGCTGGAAATCAACTCCAGCAATCGCATTTCTCCAGAAAAAATTAATGCTGCACTGAGAGCCGCCCATTCTATCAAAGGCGGTGCTGGCATGATGGGATTTCGCTCTCTCAGCGATCTGGCTCACCGTTTAGAAGATTCATTTAAAGTTTTAAAAACTAGGAAAAATTCTTTAGAAATAGATACTGAGTTGCAAAGTCTACTGCTATCTGGAGTAGACTGGCTGCGTCAGATAGTAGAATTGCTATCGGAAGGCGGGGAAATAGACGAGCAGTGGTTGGGTACTTTTTGTTACCCAGTTTTTGATGAGTTGCATCAACGTTTGGGCGATCCTACTCCCGAAGATGCAGCAACTATGCTGTCTCCAGAAGACGGGCAAGATATCGTACCTTTGCTGTTTGAAACGGAAGTGGAAGGGTGTTTGCAGCGCCTTGAAGCAGTATTGGCAGATGGCGAACAGCCATGTCTGAAAGAAGAAGTGGCTATTATGGCAGCTGAGTTGGGTGGGTTGGGCGAAATGCTCCAACTGTCAGCTTTTTCTCAGTTGTGTATGTCAATTGCAACTTATATAGAAACTGCAGAACCTTCCCAGGTGGAAACAGTTGCTCGCTCAGCATTGGAAGCATGGCGGCGATCGCAAGCTTTAGTACTGACAAATCAACTGGAGAGCTTGCCAGCAGAATTACAGATTGGTGAAGTAGCATATGATACAGTAGATTATACTCCAACAGAACTCCTAGAAGTAGAACCAGCCCCAGTTCCCGAAGTAGAACCAGAATTTATAGAAGCAGGAGTTCTGCAACCAGAAGAGACAGAAGAATCCTGGCTGGATCGAGAAATCATTGCAGCCGATTTTGAAGCTTTGGAAGCAGCTTTTGCTGAAGAAAGCAACGCTCAAGTTGAAGAACCAGAACCAGAGCCAGCTACAGTATCTTCTAGAGAAATTCCGACATCAAGTTATAACCGCAAAGCCGAGCAAACTACAGGTAGTCATAAGAGCGAAACTCCCGAAAATACAGTCCGAGTCCCCAGCAGACAACTCGAACAAATTAACGATCTATTTGGAGAACTGATTATTCAGCGCAACGGGATGAATTTGCAACTCGAAAGATTACGCAAACTCATTCGCAGTTTGAACCAACGAGTCCAAGTTTTGGAACGAGAAAACCAACAGCTCCGCACAGCTTACGACAAAATATCCACTCAAGGTGTAATGCCATCTGGGACTCCATTAAGAGCACTAGCACCAGCCGAGCAACCAGAAGAACTTCCACCCCCAGTTTCAGAGAATGGCGATCGAGCAAATGGAGTGGAAGGGGAATTTGATTCCCTGGAAATGGACAGCTACAACGAACTCAACTTGCTGTCCCAGGAAGTGATGGAAACGATCGTGCAAGTGCAAGAAGTCACAACTGACATTCAGCTGAGCATTGACGATACAGACCAATTTGCCCGCAAGCTTACCAAAACATCCAAGCAACTGCAAAGAAAGCTCACGCAAATCAGGATGCGCCCGCTATCTGATGTTGTGGATCGCTTTCCTAGAGCCTTGCGCGACTTGTGCGTAGAATACGGCAAAAATGTACAGTTGAAAATTGAAGGTGCTAACACCTTAATCGAAAGAAGCATATTGGAGGCTTTGAATGAGCCTTTGATGCACTTAGTCCGGAATGCTTTTGACCACGGAATTGAAGATCCAGCAACACGTCGTGCTTCTGGTAAGACAGAACAAGGGTTCATAGAAATTACAGCAAACCACCTGGGAAATCGTACCATTATTTCGCTTCGAGATGATGGGCGTGGGATTTCACTCGATAAAATCCGGACTCGGGCGATCGAGATGGGATTAGAACCAACTTTATTAGCGCAAGCAACTGACGAAGAACTGCTATCGCTGATTTTTGAGCCAGGATTTAGCACTTCTGACCAGGTAACAACTCTATCTGGTCGTGGTGTTGGTATGGATGTTGTGCGTAACAACCTCAAGCAAATCCGAGGTGATGTCAAAGTTGATACGAAGCTGGGAATTGGAACCACATTCACGCTCTCCGTACCATTTACACTCTCAGTCGCACGAGTTCTGCTTATCGAAAGCAATCGCATGCTCTTGGCATTCCCCACAGATGTGGTTTCCGAGATATTCCTGCTTAACGAAGAGCATATCTTCCCAATGGCCATCGGAGAAGTCCTCAATTGGCAAGGTACTATGCTTTCGTTGGTTCGTTTGGGTCGTCACTTAGAGTTTAATTGTCCCCGTTATGACAATCCAACCTTAGAGACTCCACCAGCAATTAATGCTTCCAGCATCCTGATTGTTAATCAGGGAAATCAGCCAGTCGCAGTGCAAGTCGATCGTTGTTGGGGCGAGCAAGAAGTTGCTATCCGTCGGGTAGAAGGGAATATTGCTTTACCAAGTGGTTTTAGTAACTGTACAATTTTAGGTGATGGTCGCGTTGTACCGTTGGTTAATGCTAACGAAATGCTTTATTGGATTGCGACGAATGAGCGCGTACCTAGAACTAATCAACTTCCATCCTCTAAGTTAAAGACGGTTTTCTTAACACCAGCTGATGAAAAACAAGCGTCCCTTCCTGGAAATCATAAAGGCACTATTTTGATTGTAGATGACTCAATTAATGTGCGGCGCTTTTTAGCGTTGACTTTGGAGAAGGGAGGGTATCAAGTCGAACAAGCTAAAGATGGTCAAGACGCTTTGGAAAAACTTCAGAGTGGTTTGAAAGTTCAGGCTGTGATTTGTGATATCGAAATGCCTCGCATTGATGGTTATGGATTTTTGGGTCGAGTGAAATCAAATACTGATTTTAGAGATATACCAATTGCTATGCTGACTTCTCGCAGTAGTGATAAACATCGCCAATTAGCTATGCAGTTGGGTGCGCGGGCTTATTTTTCTAAGCCTTACAATGAACAGGAGTTGTTGAGGACTTTGGATGATATCATTTTTCCTTTCGCAGGTGCTGCTAAGTGAGAATTATAAATTTATTTATGAACCGCAGATGAACGCCGATGGACGCAGATAATTTATCTTGGGTATTTTTTTATTCTGTAGATGAAGAAATTCATGACTCTACCGAATATTTTTGATTTTGATACTAAGTTTTAGTTTAATTACTCCCTTTTGTAGAGCCTGCATATGCAGGCTTTTTTCTTATACAGCAGTTTTCCAGGTCTAGAACCACACTATGCTCTTGTGGTACGGGCGTCCTCGCCCGTACACAGATAAAAGAGGGCGGGCGAGGACGCCCACCTCACAATAATTATTCTTCAGCCTCCCAATCCTCTATCTGTAACCCCTCTACATGGCTAAACTCATCTACATTATGAGTCAGTGAACTGCGCCGGTTAATGTATCCAATACAAGTGTTAGTATCAAATAAATAAATCATCCCAGTTCCTTTCCTGTGCTTCTCCTTAAGGTTCTCGAACTAAAGGTTCACCTTCCCAAGCACTAAATGTATTCTCAAAGAAACCAGGTTTCCATCCTAATTCTTGTGGTGTTTTAGTTTTACTTTCCGCCTCTAAAGGTTGATAGATAACCATAACTTCAGGAGTGCGATCGCTAATGTCAAAACAGGAGCAGGGTAATTCTTCTGGTAGTGTCGGCGATCGCATCCGCGACGACGTAATTTGTGGAAAGCAATGAGTGACTTGGGATTATGGTGATATTGCTAAAATTATGTTGTTAATTCGACAGAGCACTGGATAATGACACAAATTACATTTAATGTTGAAGCATTTTGGGATAAAGATGCAGAGGTTTGGGTTGCAACGAGTGACGATGTGCCGGGATTGGTAACGGAAGCATCTACGATTGAGATTTTAACGCAAAAGCTTCGAGAAATGCTCCCAGAACTTATTATTCTTAACTCAATTTTACCTTCTGACTATGTAGGTTCTATTGCTTTTGAATTAATCAGTCACCGACAAGAGTTAATTGAGGTAGCTTCTTAAATGAGTGGGTCGTTTACCCCTGAATTGAAAAAAATTCTTTTAGAAGCGGGTTGTTACTTTGAACGGTAAGGTAAAGGGGATCATGAAATCTGGTACAGCCCGATCGCACAGCGTCGGTTTGTAGTCGATAGTTCTATTAAGTCGCGTCATACAGCTAATGCTGTCTTGAAACAAGCTGGATTGCCCAAAGCTTTTTAGCTCACATTATTCAAGCACTTTGAAAATAGTATCCGTAAAAACCCTGATCTAGACAAAAGTCTCCTGCCACTTTTTCCGTAATTTTAACGTGGCGAAGATCGCGTTATTTACATTTAATATTATAAAGATATTGTAAATTCCTAGCAGCAATAAACACTGTTTTATCTTCACAAGGTCTTCACGATTTATTGCAATAATTCGTATTTAGTTAGGTAATACCAATTTGAAAAAAAATGCGGTTGATGGTTGAGTGAGATGAAATCTAGGCAAGACTTTCTCAATCCAAAATCCAAAATCTAAAATGGTATAAAGTCTATCCTGTGAAGGAAACACATTTTTTTCTTGCATTTACCAAATCTGGGTGTTTTGTTTATGCTTAATAATAAAGTTAATATTTCCAGCTTACAAGGTTCTCAATCTAGATTACGTATTAAGAAATCTCAACTCGTTAAAGTAGAGTGGCAAAAAAACAAAACATCTTTAATACAACGTTTTTATAACCTTCCTATTAGTAGCAAACAATTTATTGGTGTGATTACTTGTGAATTAGTCTCTGTTGTAGGTATAGGTGTTGTCAGCATATTAATTATTAATCAAGGGTTGCAAACTCAATTATTGGAACAAGCTAAGTCAGAATTAGCAGTTACAAATGCAAATTACGACACTCAAGTCAATCAAAACAGTTCTGTCTTTCGAGAAAAAGCAGTTAATTATACAATAATTAATGCCGTGATCGCACACAATGGCAAGTCTTTAAGTCCAAGTTTACAAGAGAATGCTAAAAAAATTCTTGAAGAGGAAGCCCGTAATAGAAAAATAGAGTATGCCACTCTAGTAGGTAGAGATTTCAAAATTATCGCCAATGTTAACTATGACCGTCAAGGAGAAATTTTTAATCCCAACAATCTAGTCAGTGAAGCTATAGAAAAATCTCAACAAATAACAGCGAATAGCATTATTACATGGTCGGAATTGAGTCAAGAGTTACCTTCTTTACCAGAGGGGTTTAAACAGCAAGATACTCTGATTCGTTACACGGTTACACCTGTGAAAGATGAGAAAACACAAACAGTAGTTGGTGCTTTAGTATCCGGAGAAATTTTGAGTGGGAAAGATGCGATCGCTAAAAAGACTGTGGAAACTATTGGCAGTAGCTACAGTGCTGTTTACTTCCGTAAGCTAAATGGGGAGTTTGCTCTAGCGACATCTTTATATCAAGATAACTTAGATCGCTCCAAGCACAATCTTCCTTTACCTAAAAAAGCTTTATCTTTACTCAATACAGCAACTAAGAATTCCGCAGGAAAAACAGTCACTCAACGTCTAGTTTTGGGTAACAAAACTTATGCAATAGCAGCCAAAGCTATTCCTAATAAAATAATTGAAAGTAGCAATCAAATTGTTTCTGGCGAAGAACCTGTCGCTATTTTGGTGCGAGGCACTCCAGAAACAGCTTTGAATGATTTATTAAGATACAGATGGCAAGGACAAGCACTGGCTATTTTTATCGGCTTGTTGCTCATCTCTCTTTGGACATTGATTCTCGAACGGGCAATTATCAGACCAATAAAAAACCTGCAACAAACAGCGCAAAAATTTACAGCAGGTCAATCATCCTCGCGATCGCATATTTTTTCTACTGATGAAATCGGGCAATTAGCTGTGAGTTTTAACTCAATGGCAGACAGCCTTGCAGAACACAATCAACGTCGAGAAAATCAAGCAAAACTGGAATTTCACCTCAACAATATCACGACTCGCATCAGAGAAACCTTAAATCCTGAAACAGTCTTGAAGACGTTAGTATCTACAACCAAAGAAGCCATACAAGCAGATAGAGTCGTTTTTTCTCGTTTAGATGAGAACTTGCAAGGTAAGATTGTCGCCGAGTCTGTCAGTGATTCTTTATCAGCAGCAATAGGAACGCGTGTTGTTAAACCTTACCAAATTCAAGAAGAATTTAAAGAATATGAAATAGGTCGTGTCAAAGCAGTTGATAATATTCAAGAAGTCTCTTTAAGCCAGTCTTGCTTAGAGCAACTAAAAGCGCTAGCTGTCAAAGCATATCTCATATCACCCATATATGTGAACAAGCAACTATACGGCTTGTTAGTCGCTCATCAATGCTCTACTCCTCGCAACTGGCAAGTTGTAGAAATTGACTTATTTAGACAAGTTGCTGTTCAAGCAGGTTACGCTCTAGAGCAAGCAGAACTTATCCAACAAATAGAACGCGGTTTTGCCATAGCTTCCCCCGAAGAACAGCAACACAAGGACACTCTGCAAGCTCAACTCTCAGAACTAATAGATAATATTGAGTGTGCAGCGCGTGGAGACTTAACAGTACGTGCTGAAGTGACGGTGGGAGAAATTGGTACTGTTGCTGACTTTTTCAACTCCATCGTTGAAAGTTTGCGAGATATTGTAACTAAAGTCAAAGAATCAGCATTGCAAGTGAATCAGGCGATTGGCTCAAATGAAGGAGCAGTGCGTCATCTCGCTGAAGAAGCGCTTGCTCAAGCAACAGAAATTCACCAGACTCTTAATGCAGTTGATAACATGACCCAATCGATTCAAGCAGTTGCAGCCAACGCCGAACAAGCAACCACAGTAGCCCATGATGCTGCTCATACCGTCACAAAAAGTGGGCGGGCTATGGATATGACAGTGCAACAGATCCTGCGTTTGCGCGAGACAATCAGCGACACTTCTAAAAAAGTCAGGAGATTGGGAGAGTCAACACAACATATTTCCCGTGTAGTCGCTTTGATTAACCAGATTTCCACCCAAACCAACCTGATTGCTATCAATGCTGGAATAGAAGCATCACGTGCGGGTGAAGAAGGTCAGGGTTTTGCGATCGTCGCTGAGGAAGTAGGAGAATTAGCAGCCCAGACTGTGGTAGCCACCAGAGAAATTGAACAGATAGTTGAGAGTATTCAACTGGAAACAACAGACGTTGTTCAAGCAATGGAGTTGGGAACAACTCAAGTTATGGATGGTACGCGCATTGTGGATGATGCTAAGCAAAATCTCAACCAAATCCTAGAAATTTCTCGGCAAATCGATTTGTTAGTGCGATCGATTTCTGAAGCCACAGCCTCCCAGGTGGAAACATCTCAAGTTGTGAGTCAATTGATGAAAGCTATTGCTGCAACTTCGCAACGCACGAGTGATTCTTCACGTCAAGTTTCCAATTCTTTTGCTCAAACTCTACAGATTGCTAAAGAGTTACAGCAAGTTGTTGGGACATTTCAGGTGAAGTGATATGATTTTAGATTTTAGATTTTGGATTTTGGATTGAGTGCCAAATAAAAGATATATCAAAATTTTTTGTGGTGCGAGCATCCTGCCCGCCTTTAATTATAGGACAGGCAAGGATGCCCGTCCCACAAGATAAAGTGATTGTAAATGTAAACTCGTTAGTATTATGCAATGCTTGTTTGAATCTTTTTAACATCTCCGTAAATATGGAAGAATCTATCCGTTACTTCGGGTTCAGGAAGTTTTGTTAAATTATTTAGTTCTTGAAGACGCTTTTTAACAAGAGTCATCATAAATGAAGCCTGATTAGATTTAAAAGCAAATGAACCGCAGAGGCGCAGAGGACACAGAGAAAAGAGTGAGAAAGAATCGCTATATAAACGCGATTGTACTTCATTTTTAGCAGAATTTACTCGTCTTCAATTGCTCCTAAAGCTTTAAGCGTATCTTTTTCATCTTCAGTTAAACCTTTAATATTGGTAATTTTCATATTTGCGTAAGGTTTGTTGTCAAGTGTTTTCAAGCACTGACCGGACTGGATATCCCACAGTTTAATTGTTTCATCCAAGCTACCACTCGCTAAAGTTTTACCATCTGAATGGAGAGCTACTGAAAAGACTGAATTCTTATGTCCTTGAAGAATTTTTAAACATTCTCCACTGCTAATATCCCACAATCGGATTGTTCGGTCAGCGCTACCACTGGCTATGATTGTGTCATTGAAAATAGCAAGTGAATTGATTCTACTCCTATGCCCGTTTAATGATTTCAGGCATTTACCATTTTGAATGTCCCAGATTTTAATTGTTCGGTCGTCACTACTACTAAATAAAGTTTTATTATCAAAACTAAAGAGTACCGTATTGACTCCACTAGTATGCTCTGTTAGTGTCTTTACACATTGTCCTGTATGAATATCCCAGAGTCGAACTGTTTGGTCATCGCTGCAACTGGCTAAAATTGTGTTATCGGAACTCATTGCCACTGACCAGACTCGACCTTGATGACCTAATAAGGTTTTGACACATTCTCCAGTAGAGACATTCCACAACTTAATTGTCATATCCCCACTACTACTAGCAATGAGTGTATTGTCAGTACTAATAGCTACTGAGTACACAGACCTATTGTCATCTCCTCCGTGACCTCGTAGAATTTTCAAACATTGACCAGTGCTAATATCCCAAAGACGAACTGTAGTGTCACCACTGCCACTCACTAAGAATTGATTGTCTAAACTTACTGCAACTGACCAGACTCGACTTATATGCCCTTGTAGAGTTTTTAGGCAGATTCCTGTATTTACATCCCAAATTCTAATTGTTCTATTATCGCTACTGCTGGCTAAGAGTTTTCCGTTGGCACTAAAGTCTACAGAATACACCATACTAGTATATCCCTGTAAAGTTGATAAACAGTCGCCCGTGGAGGTATCCCAAAGCTTTATTGTTGAATCGCTGCTCGCACTGAGTAACTGACTACCATTAGGACTAAACGCAATTGAGGAAACGGAATTGGTATGCCCCAACAAAGTTTTTAAGCATTCTCCAGTACTGATATCCCAAAGCTTTATGGTTTGGTCGAGACCGCTACTCGCTATAGTTTTACCGTTGGATCTGAAAGTTGTTGATTGTATCCTTTGTGTGTGACCTTGGAAATTTTTTAGGTGTTTTCCAGTACGGATATCCCAAAGTTTAATGATTTGGTCATCACCACAACTCGCTACAGTTGTATTATCGGAACTAATTGCTACTGACCATATTCGACTTTGATGACCGAATAAAGTTTTGGTACACTCTCCTGTATGAAGATTCCACAATTTAACCGTGTTATCTCCACCTCCACTTACTACGGTGGTATTATCCTGACTAATTGCCACTGTGTATACTGTTGTGGAATGTCCTTGTATCGTCTTTAAACATTCTCCAGTAGCGATCTCCCAAACTTTGATTGTTTCGTCACTACTACCGCTAACTAATATTGCACCATCATTAGCGATCGCTACTCCATACACGCGACTGGAATGTCCATGGAGAGTTTTCAAGCATTTTCCTGTACTTATATCCCAGATTTTTATTGTTTTGTCATCACTACCACTCGCTAAAATAGCTCCATCAGGACTAATTGCAATTGATCTGACCCAATCAGTATGCCCTTGGAATATTAAAAGTAATTTACCATTTTCGATTTGCGATAAAGAAATTGAACCATTGGCTTCACCAGTGGCAAATAGTTTCCCATCAGGGCTAAATGCTATTGATAAAACACGACCGCAAAGTTTAGTGAAAGTCGATTGAGCAAGATTCGCCTCTGTAAAATTCACACCATACAAGCTGGCATTGCTCAAATCAGCCCCTTTAATAAGGGTATGGCTGAGGTCTTTACCTTCCAATATTACCCGATCACTTTTCACCGCCAGAGTAGCCGCGTTCCCTCCAGCATAGCCCACTTCTGTTTCTGTTTTGCCTTGCGTCGCTTCAATCAGCCCAATTAAAGGTTTACAGTCACCTAACATCGGCAAGACAAGATCCATGACGGCTTTTGTCAGTTGCGATCGCCCAACGGTTTCTCTCAACTTCTCCAACGGTTCGCTTGTAAATGACTTCAATGGTGCGATTTCACTACGAGAAGCAAAGTAACTCGACCAGGTATAATCAATCGGTGCTGTATTGTTATTTAAACATGACTGCGATAAGCTGGGTACAGCTTGGCTTCGCGATCGCGCTAGCTCAGTAAAATCCTCAGCTAACGCTCCCAATTCTGCTGCAAATTTGTAAGCGACAAAGAACTCTAACAAAGAACGATGGGCTGGAGTATAATCGCCATCAGCATCTCGAATGAGCATTGTTTGCCCCATCATGTCATAGTGCCAGTGGTCTAAATCTTTCTCTTCTTGCACCATAGAACCAAAAAGACGACGAATGCGGTCTGGGAACAAGCGATAATTGAGACTCATCTGGTCGGTTGAGAGCATCTCCCAAGACAGTTCGCACAAGAAATAAAGCTTATCGGCTAAATTCGTGAAAGTTCGCTCTGCTTTGATATCCCGTTCCATCTTGTGACGCACGGCATATAAGTAAATTCGCGAGATATCTACAGGTAACCCGGCTTCAATATCTGGTAGTGCTTCTAGGATTAACTCCGTCATCACTGGGCGACGTGCTAAATCCAGTAATTGAGGATTATCCATCACTTGCTCCACAGTACCAGGGGAAGCTTGAAACGATAAGACCTCTTGAATTTGCTCATCGTTAAACTTCTCTAGTTCTAGGACTTCAAATTGTGGCGTTTCTCCTGTTAAATTAGCAGTCGATGCTTGGAGTTCGGCGTTGAGTAATGCTCTTCCTTCCTTTGCTTCTGGAAAGTGTTCGGTGCGGCAAGTTAAAATGACCTTTGCCCCAGGCATAACCACTTTTGCTAATTCCCAGAAGTTGTTAATCATCTCCTGACGGTCAACACGAGCTGCCATCTCATCAAAGCCGTCGAAAATTAGCAGCAGCTTGCCCATACGATTGAGCTGCACGAAAGCATCGTAATGAGGTAGAGGAATTTTGTATTGCCGAAAGAAAAACTCCGAAAACAGTGACTCTACGCTGACTGCCCTAGCATAGTCGCGTAAGGGAATAACTAATGGCAAGCGAGGAAGTTCAGTCCCGCGTTTTTGAGCATCTTGATAGCGCTGCAATGCTACCCAAGCGTAGTGCATGGCAAACCAAGTTTTACCAGTTCCAAATTCCCCTAATATGGAAATATGCTCTTTTGCAGGGTCATCAAGCCAACGGTCAATATAACCGTCAATCCAGCCGTCAAGTTCGTCATAACGACTGATTGCTATTTGGCGTTTGGTGGTGGGATCGATTTCTTCCTTGGTGCAAGCAAGAGGAACGTATTTTTGGTCTATCTTCCGCCGTTTCACCTCTGCTTCTAACCATTCAAGATACCCGCTAAAGTTAGCATCTTGGGCTATGAGTTCATCAAAGGTGTAGCATTCGAGGTGTTGATTTTCGTCCTTTTGAACTTCGTTACGAGCCGCCCGTGAGATGCGACGGGTTGTCACCAACCACCCTTCATCCGTGTGTTGTTGCTCTACTGAAGAACTTAACGCCATTACATCACTGAGCTTTGCTTCTCCGGCAATTCCACGTATAAGAATGCGATCGTATCGATTGCGTCTGACTGGAATGTTAATAATCCACTCGAAGAAGTCTTCTGCCCAAACTTCGTACTTCTCGAAACGGTAACCCAGTGTTTCAAACCACCCGCGCATTTGTTGGGCAAGAGCAACAGCCCTACAATTGTTTTCTGGTATAGTGCTAGGTGCTGGCAGTGCTGGATAATTCTGCGAAGCCAACCTTGCCATCTCGGTACGAATTCCTTCGAGAGTTGGCAGCCTGTCTAATTGTTCGGTAATAGCTGCAATTCTTTTATGCAAAGAACCTATTTGCTGGCTCATAAGTGCATCAGATGGCGTGCGGCTGCGCTTGGCAACTTCAATAAAGACAGTGGCAAATGCTGCAACTTCTCTTTTGATGTCAAGCCCCAGGGTGTTGATTTCATCCCCTAAAGCATAAGCACCTACAAATATATCGACTTCAGATAGGAGGATTGAGGGGTTATTGTGATCTAAGGCTTTACGAAAGGCTTGTTTTATTTGTTCGTGGCGGAAAAGTTCCAGAAATGGCTTGGGTTTGCCAACACCGTACTCTACCAAAGCGTAGGCATAAACCCCACTAAAATCAGCCGGTGGGTGTTCGGGAGCAAGGTTAAATTGTTTTAGTAATTTGATGACAGTTTCATTACGCTGCAACTTATCTTTAATTAGTGGGTTAGCGATGCCAGAAATTGCATTAATAATAGCGTCAAGGTTAAGTGGTATCACAGAAATATCCCGCTCGTTTCTTTAATCTACGTCTTTTGTGGTTAAGGTTGGCGTAAAAAAGCTTAAGATATAGACTGCATTGTACGGAGTCAAAAGTTAAATTTTTCAGTAACTACATCAATGTCTCCTATTATTCCGGATTTGGCTTGGGAATTCCTTTAGCCTGGGCGGTTGAAATCGCGGCTATACAAACAAAGTCCGCCTACGCGGACTAAATTATCAAGGGGTAGTAAGAAGCGGATTTAGTATTAATAGGCATTTGAAATCGTAATGTGGCTATCCTATCTAATTTATAAAAAAATCTAAGTACTGTAGTACTGTTTGGTGGGCATTGCCCACCAAAAGCTTTATCTGGTATGTAATGCCTACCCTACGTGTAGTTCAAAAATCAAATAGGAGTCCTATAAGAGTACAGAAAAAGATAAAGGATAGAAAATTAATACTTTATCTTTCATCTGACTAAGAACTAGTCTCTAACCAAGTTATTAAATCATGTGTGTTTGAAAAATCTAACAATGCCTCACCTAAATTTTCCAACTCAGCAGTGGATAAACTCCGAATTCGCTGTTCTATTTCAGGTGCAACATCACCAAATCGACGATTTAGTAGACGGACAATTAATCTCAATGCTTCTTTTTGCACGATACTTTGATAGATAACTGATTCTTGCATAACTTCCTCGCTAAAAAACTGTTGAATCAAATTTTCATCGAATCGTAAACCAGCTAGAAGCTGTACACATGCTGAGATATTCTGTTGCTGTTGTGTTTCTTCAATCATATCCACAGATGCAGCAACTTGTTTTAGCAAGGTATTGGGTGAATTGCTTTTAGCCAAAGGTGCTAGTGGTAAAAGACCAGGGTGAGCCACCAGGACTGCTGGATCTTCTTCCCAAATCCGAATGACACGGTAGTTGTGGACTGTGTTTGTATCTACATACTGAGTTTGAAAAACAGTTTCTGAAGTTGTTTGTTGTAAAAAAATGATAATTTGTTTAATCTCACACCGATACAACCGTTTCAACCGAGTGTAATAATCCAGCATCCGAAAATCTAACGGAACCTTGGATTTTGGCAGGGTTTGAAATTCCAAGTGCAGAATTGTCTTGGCGACTTGTAGGAAGGTAACAGAATCAGCACGAATCGGTTCTAGGTTCAGTTCCGTCTTCAGTACCTGGATATCTGATGTATCAGATTGTAACAGCCATCTAGCAAACTCAGCAGGGTAAGTTTCGGCAAGGTATTTACAGGTGTTATCGTAAGCCAAGGTCAAAAGAGTTAATAGTGCTTTTTTACACTATCACAAAATAGTACAAAGAGACTAATATGATGTTGATAACTTAGGGCAATATGGCTTTTTTATCCTGAAAACAGAAATTAGATGTAGTATCAGGACTTACGCAACTGGCACAGGCGATCGCTCAATTCTAATACATCTGTATGGCATGATGGACGCAACTGGTCAGGCGCGATCGCCTTGCCGCAACAATGGGCATGTGCCATTGGCTCTCAACAAAGCCCAGCAATGGTTTCGTCAAGTGACTCAACAAGAGTTACTCCAATGGCTTGATGGTAAAACAAATATAGATGTTCAGCATAAACAGAAGATTCAAAAAAGATTGAAAGAACACTACAAGCCGGAACAGCAACCCTTTAAGCACCCAGGCTTTTGGGCGGCTTTTTGTGCAATAGGAGAATAAAAAACTCAATCAATAGGAGCAATTATTATGGAAGCAGATAACATCATTGAAGCTTTTACACAAGTGGTAAAAGAACAAGACTACGTGTTTTCTCCCGCAGCCATAGCAGACATTGCTATACTGCAACAAAATCTTGCCGCTCTTAAAAATATCACACCTGATGCTATCGCAGAAGTTATCCGTCAGTGGTATCTGAATCATACAGATGTGAGAGATGCTGTCTTAGTTCAAGATAGGGAAATTAAGAAAGTTGCTAAACCAAAAGCACAAAACCAAGAAAATATCCTTGAAAACCGCTATCGAGTTTTACAAGAAGAACTACAAAACTTACAAAATAAAAAGCGAGCGAACAATTAGAGACAGTAAAATATATTATTGTCTATTTTTTTCGTCCCGTCTAAAGATTTATTTAATGAACCGCAAAGGCGCAAAGGACACGAAGAAAGAAGAGTACAAGACTCAATATGAAAATCTATGCTCCAAATATTCATCTATTTGCCTTTCAGCTTTACAAACCCTCCAATCTTAAGGTAAATGAAAAAGATACAAGCAAATTATGGCAAAATGCCGATAAAATAGTCCACGCTATTCTACAACAAGATTTACATCCTATCCAGCATATAGATCTTCACAAAGAACCTAATAGTCGCCGTGTTGATTTACTGAAAGAGTCAGATGTAAAAGATGGCGATTACTCCTTATCGTTCGCCGGTAAAATTTCCACAGATGACGCGCAACAAGTTGTGTTGAAAGGGTTTACTTACCCTTTTCAATTATCTGATAGCTACGGTTTATGGTTAAATATACGCCGTCCGGAAGAAGATGATGATGGTACGCGCACTAAAGATGTGAATATCCATTTATTAAACCAGCTAAATCTAGAGAATTGCTTGATTTTAGAAAAAAGCAATCTCTTTCTTGGACAAACTCTACTAATAACTGCTTGGTTACCAGGCGCTAAAGACAACGAAAATATCAACTTAACAGCAGAAGAATATTTAGACATAGCAAACGAGTGCTTAACATCTGTTTTTAACAATAAACTACCACCTTTAAATCATCAAGGAGAGTTATTTAGCAGTCCGATTTTTGAGTATGGTTTGTTTAGTCAATTAGATAACTACCAACACGTTCTTATCTGGCTGTTTAGCAATGAAACGGCTGATAATAAATTTAATCAGTGCTATCAAGAGTTCTTGGATTTATTTTTCTTTCGTATTAAAATAATAAAATCTTTTCAAGATAGTAGAAAAATTTACAATGCTCTTGTATATTCTTCTGAAAAAATAGAAGATTTAATTGATAAAGCTCCTCAAATTCAGGAGAATAAAGGATTAACTTTAGAAAATTTAAACGAATGTAAAAATTTATTAAAGAAATTAGCGGAATTAGGTTTGAAATATACAAGATTATTGCGAAATTTGGAAGAACATCAAAACACAATTACTATACATAAATATAATTATTTAGAAAAACTGCAACAAATTCGTGAAATAACAAAAAAAGATTTGGAATTTTTAGAGAGTTTTATTAAAGAAACAACTTCTTATTTTCAAAGACAAATTGAAGCAGATTTAGGTTATTTTCGTCACAGTTCTACATTTTTAGAGCAAGCTATTTCTTCAATTCGCGGCATCGTGGAAATAGAACAAGCCGAACGCGATCGCTCTTTGGAAAAAACCATCCAAGTCCTTGGTATAGGCTTGGGTACGGGTGCGATAGCATCTGGAGTCATAACGCAACAAATCAGCTATATCAACAAACCTTTAGGTGTTATATCTCCAAATAACCCGCCCCATCCTTTCTATGCGTCTTTGTTTCTCAGTATTGTGGTAACTTTGTTTTTTACCTCTGTAGCTTGGCTTTGGACTCAACGAAAATAAGTAGTAACCAGTCACGATTTTCTTGCATGAGCAAATGCTGCTACTGCATTTGGTGAACCGACATATCGCCAGTGCCAAGGCTCAAAACTCACTCCTTGAGAATTATTGCGCTTAAAGGACAATTCAAATCCAAATTCTTGAGCATGACGAGTCAGCCAACGATAGGCATGTGTCTTTTCAAATTCTAAGGTGATATCTTGCTTGGCAGATTTACCATCAGCTAAATCCACAGCAAAACCAGTATGATGTTCGCTAAATCCAGCAGGAGCGCTGATTTTTGCGGCGGCTTGCACGGAACCGCGACGCTTGACTTGATCTTGAAATAATTTTTGTTGCTGTTCTATGGTACGAAAACCGGAAACGGGTACTATCCAAACACCTTCTTCTCTGGCAGCATACATCATCCGCATCAGTGCTTGTCCTGCTTCAATATTTAACGACTCAAAGCGTTGGTTGTTACCAGTTGCATAACTACTAACAATCATTAATTCGCTTGGATTGGCTTGTGCATAGGGAAAATGCCCGTATGCTATTTGATTTTCTATCGGTTGTTGCTGAACTGAGGCAGGATTTGCTGCAATTCTTACTGGTTGGGACGAGACAATAATAGAAGATGCTTCAGTTGAACTGGAGGTTGGTACAACAGAAACAACTTTTGGTGGAGATGAGCTTGTTGCTCCAACAGTCGTTGGGTTTGGTGCGGAGAATTTTATCGCCAATGCTGCACTCAGAATAATTCCGAATGAAACTGTTGTCGCGATGATTAAAATTCGCGCAATATGAGGTAATGTTTTAAAAAATCGCATACGATTTTGGATTTTAGATTTTGGATTTTGGATTGAGAAAGGTTTGCCTGAATTTAATTTCACCTAACTATCTGTATGACTCCCTTCAGCGCTATAAGGCTACTCATCTTCTTTTTTTTTCTTCGTGTCCTTTGCGTCTTTGCGGTTCATTTAGGTAGTTAATATTTGGGCGGGAAAGGAGCAAGTGAGTCGGTGTAACTGGTTTGTAATTGAGATGTATGCGCTAAGCTAAAGCGCTACTACAAACCTTTATAGAAATTAACTGGTCACTGATTACTGGTCACTGGTCACTGGTCACTGGTTACTGATTAATTTCAGTTGAAGCTATCTTCCAACGCCCATCTATAAATTCCAGAGTATAACGAACTGTTCTTGTTTTAAAATCAGTTTCTTTGGGAAGAATGTTGCCATTTCTATCTAAAAGTGTCCTGTCTTCAGTCACCTTAACTTGAAGAATAGCGCGATCGCCATTAACAGAAAACTCATCTACACTGTCTATAGTTTGTACTCCATACTTATAGGAGTGACCGTCTTTCTTCAAGGAGTTGATGGAACCTTCCTCTCCTGCAGTACTCTCATACTGGCTACCTGTCGTTAGCTCAGCAGCCGGTTGGGAATCGTAAGGAGGTGCAAACATGACTCGCTTGGCTTGCAACCACTTATTAATCAAATTTCTGGCTTCACTTTCCGCGATCGCAGGTGGAGAAGTTGTATTAACCTGTTGCGATTGCTGAGAAGAATTGTTTGATTGTGTCGTGCTTGGTTCTTGTTCCTTACCAGAAGCAGTTGAGTTTGAACTAGATGTTGAAGTAGAACCCGATTGGACTACAGTTGTTCTATCTGGTGGAGTCGGTGTTTGTCCTCTCAAAAACCAAAAACCACCTACAACACACGCCCCAACTAAAACGCCAATGGCAATACCCTGTTGCCAAGGTGCTATACCGTTATGACTTGTTACAGATACAGTAGCAGCTGGTTGTTGGTAGGAGACAACAGGGGGTTGTCCAACTGGTACGGTTGGTTGCGGCGCTGGTATTGATGGAGGGGATGGAGTGAGTGCGGGATAATTAACGGGGACTGTGGGAGCTATATAAACGGGTACTGTGGGTGCAACGGGGATAGCAGGAGTTTGCAATGCTACCAGCATTTGTTGGACACTCGAATAGCGATCGCTTGGCGTTCTTCTGATTGCTCTATCCAACACATCCGCAAAACCAGGACTGACATGAGGAGCAAAATCCCGCCAGAGAGTTTCACCCGTGGTATTATCGCAAGCAAGCTGTTGTGGCATTCTACCTGTAAGCAAGTAAATAGCCGTTAAACCCAAACTATAAATATCGCTAGAAAAAACCGGTCTTCCTATAGATTGTTCCGTAGGCATAAATCCTGGAGTGCCAATCACAATTGATGGGTTGGCGTTTCCAGAAGCCATTTCAGTTTGCATTGTCAGCTTCACCGCACCAAAATCAATTAAGACTGGTTTGCCATCCGAAAAGCGCAAAATAATATTATCTGGCTTGATATCTCGATGCACGATCCGCTTGCTGTGGACAAAATCCAGAATCGGCAAAATATTGATCAATATGTCCTTAACCTCACTTTCACTCAGCAAACCTTGCTGATACACCTTTTGGCTCAAGGTTTGACCTTCGATATACTCTTGAACCAGATAAAATTGCCCGTTTTCAGAGAAATAGGCATACAATCGAGGAATGCGATCGCTTCTATCACCTAGTTCTTCTAAAATCGCGGCTTCTTGCTGAAATCGTTGTTGCACCAGTTGATAAATTTGAGGGTTATTAGCAACCGGCTTAAGCTGCTTAATCACACAGCAACGACTAGAGGGCATTTGGGTATCCTCCGCTAAAAAAGTTTCCCCAAATCCCCCACTTCCTAAAACTCTCAGTACTTTGTAACGATTATTTAATAATGCTGGTGTTATCATTCCTCACCCTTACAGCCCGATGCCTACGGAAATTAAAGTTAAATTTTTGCTCAGTAATCTTAGTGGCCCAACTCAAAGTGAGTGGTATTCAAATTTACTCGTTTTTTAGATTAAATGGTAGATGTTTGCTAATTCTTAACAGCTCTATAGATCCCGGACTTCTTCAAGAAGTCCGGGATCTGAATCTACGCGATCGCCAATAATTTCTATATATGAGATAGATTTTGGGTCAATATTTCCTACATAAACTCATGGAAAATTATGTTTTTTAAACCCGAGTAGGCGGGTTTTGCTTGTATAGCCACGAATTACATTCGTTAGGGCTTATGTACCTTTAACTACCAACACAGAACAAGGAGCATCTTCTACAACTTCACTGCTAACAGAACCCTGAACAATTCGATTCACACCTGTTAACCCACGACTGCCAGTGATAATTAAGTCAGCTTTGTAAATGTTAGCAAGGCGAATAATCTCTTGAGCTGGATCGCCCGCAACGAGTTCTATGTCACTTTCAACTGCCAATTGAGTTTGATACCCTTTGAGTTGTCTTTCAATTTGTGAGTAAGAAAATGTTGAAGACTCTGGGTGAGGGCGATCCGCAGGAAGTTCCATCTCTGATTCTGAGGTGGCAAACACGTGGCATAGAATGATTTTGCTATCTTTTGGCAGCATAAATTGCTGTACCGTTTGAATAATTTGGTCGGTCACTTCTGAATCGTCTAGAGCTACTAAAATCGTTTTTATCACCGCTGTCTTCTCCACAACAGTAGACCTCACACGCAGATAATAGGTAATTATAGTTAATGGCTATACTCACCATGCCCAAACTTTGGACAGAGTTTGCATAGCCTTAAACTTTTAGTTTGCGATCGCAAACTCTTTTTTGCAAAAAGTCTCGGCAAAAATTAATAATTCATATCATCATCAATTCGGCGTTGTACCGAGTTAACGTGCGAAGGTAAGTCCTCAGAGGATGCCAGGACATCAATTGCATTAGCCACTTTCTCTAGTGCAGTTTGCGAGTATTGAATAATACTAGAGTGTTTCATAAAGGTTTCTACTCCTAATGGAGAGGCATAGCGGGCAGCGCCAGAAGTGGGTAAGGTATGGTTGGGTCCTGCTACATAATTCCCCACAGCTTCTGGTGTACAATGCCCTAAGAAAATTGCACCAGCATTGCGAATAAGTGGTAATATTTCCCAGGGTTCTTGCACCTCCACGGCTAAGTGTTCGGGTGCAAATTCATTTGAGAGTTCTGCTGCTGCTTGCAATGATTCCACAATCACAATCAAGCCGTAGTGGGCAATGGCTTTTTCTGTCAGTGTTCGTCTGGGATGATCTATCAGCTGTCTTTCCACTGCTACTTGTACGTTTTTTGCCAGACCCGGATCTGTGGTCAGCAAAACTGCTGCTGCCATTGGATCTTGTTCTGACTGGGCTAACATATCAGCCGCAACGTAGACGGGATTTGCGGTTTCGTCAGCAATAATTAATACTTCCCCCGATCCTGCAAGGAAATCGATGCCAACTGTGCCGTATACTAGTTTTTTCGCTAACGTGACATATATATTACCTGTACCTGTAATGATATTGACTTTGGGAATGTTTTCTGTACCGTAAGTTAAAGCGGCGATCGCTTGTGCGCCACCAACACGATAGATTTCTTGCACTCCGGCTTCTTGGGCAGCGACCAACACAGATGGGTGAATCGCTTTTAAAGGTCCAGGCGGCGTGACCATCACTACGTGCGGTACGCCAGCCACTTTTGCCGGAATAGCATTCATTAACACCGTGCTTGGATAGGCGGCGCGACCACCCGGCACATATAACCCTGCCCGATCTACAGGTGTGTAGCGCTTGCCCAGCACTACATCATCATCGTCAAAGTGAACCCAACTTTTTGGCATTCGCTGGCGGTGAAACGCTTCTATTTTGCGGCACGCCAACTGAATTGCCTCAAGTAACTCTTGCGATACCTGTTGGTAGGCTGCATCCAGTTCTGAGCCTGTCACGCGCAGTTCTTCTGGCTTCAGGGTTTGATTGTCAAATTCGGTTGTGTATTGCAGTACAGCTTTATCGCCTTGGCGCTTCACTGCCTGCAGCACTTCCCGCACTGTTGCTTCTTTATGAAGTACCTGTTCATCTTGGATGCGATCGCAGATCCGTTGTAGTTCTGCTCTAACATCTGCCTGCTGAGTAATGATTCGCAGCATGGAGTAAGGACAATGCCAACTTGAGAAAATTCTTGCGATGAGAATGAGTTTTGCTCCTTACCCAAATGAGAGGTGCAAAGCTAACCCCAACTCTCTTCTCTAGCTTAACCTGGATTTTTTTGATACTTCCATGGCTTCCTACATATCGTTTGCTAAAAGCCGATAACCAACAACTGGTGGCTGAAAACAGATAAAACCGTAAAAGGTCGGTAGAATTGCCAGTTCTTCACAATTTCGCGTTTTATCTCTCCAAGTATGTGGGAAGTTATTAGTATGTTGTTTCATTCAGTTCCCTTTTTTAAGCATAAGTAGAAACTGAGTATAATTTTTGTGTATCGTTTACTTCATAAGCCAACATTTTTACAGAGGGGATGGACTTAGTATCTCTATGAAACCCCTGAACTTAACATTTGACTGACGATTCGCCCTACGCACGACATCTCAGACGAAGAGAGAATGCAAGCGATTTTTGCCACCACTTGTGTTAAAAGCGGTTATGCTAAGTTACATTGAGCTAGAAGTATCTTATTCTATCGTATTTTTAGACTTGACAGCAAACACTCTATCCCCTTTCTCTTCTTTAAAACTTTTTTCTTCCATAAATGCCCTCTGCCGATACTTGGTAAAGCTTCATATTTAATGTTGGCACTGTAGCGATAGCTTGTAAAATTTCTGTATCGGTGCTCTAGTGATAAGAGGTTCATCTTCGTTAATAAGAGTTCAGTTCAGAGGCTAAAATCTCCTGAGGGGGTTCAAGTGGAATCACAATTGTAAAAGTTGAGCCACCACCGGGTTGGCTGGTAAGTTTAACCTGACCACCGTGAGCTTCTGCGATCGCACGAACAATTGCCAATCCCAAACCAGAACCCTCCACACGACGGCGGCGACTATCAGCAGTCCGGGCAAAACGTTCAAAAATCCGCTGTTGGTCTTTCAACGCTATACCTACTCCAGTGTCACGTACCCAGAAACAAGCTTCGTTACGACCCATCGCAGAACCTATAGAGATGATATCGTTCTCTGTTGTATGTTGGGTTGCGTTCTGAGCCAAGTTCATAATTGCCTGAGTCAGCCGTTGGCGATCGGCAATAATGCGTCCTGTACCTTTATGTTCTAAACACCAGTTGCGATTGGCAAGAGCTTTTGCCTTCGCATAGAGTTCCTCAGTCAGCCAATCAGTTTCTACGGTTTCTAAATTTAAAAAATTAGGTTGTTCTGTCTTTGCTAATAGCAGTAAATCATTGACCAAGCGATGCATACGATTTAGTTCGTCCATTACGATCTCCTTGGTTTCACGCCGTTCTTCGGGGTCATCGCCCATTAATTCTAAATGACCTTGAATAATCGTAATTGGGGTTCGCAGTTCGTGACCGGCATCGTTGATAAAATGACGTTGGCTTTTAAATGCTCCTTGGAGGCGGTCTAGCATTTCATTAAAGGTGATGCTTAATTCCGCAATTTCATCTGAACCTTTCACTGAGATACGCTGAGTTAAGTCAAAATCAGTAATGGAACGAGCAGTATCAGCTAGTAAGCGTAGAGGTGCGAGTACTCGTCCAGCAACTAACCATGCAAGTAATGATGCTACAACAAGCACAGCAAATGACACTTGGGTAATATCTAAAATTTCATTATTTACCTGCTGGTGCTCAAAAGTCGTAGTATGCACGACAACAATCACCCCGTGAGTTTTTCCTCGCACAATTGGTTCCACAAGATACTTGAAAGTCTCTTTTGAAGTTACTGTTTCACTCTTGTGAGGCTTAGTGAACTGCGCCCATAGCTTTAGTATTTCTGAGCCTGGTTGTAAAGAGTCTGGAAGGGCTTTTGGGTCAGAATTATAGAACTGTCCATTTAGCAATGCGATGAAAAATTCGTTCTCATCAGGCACATTGCGTGATATATATGTATCAAATATAGCAGTAATATCGTCTCCAAAAGGTTTTCCTGTCATAGGGTTTCTACCATTAACCAATTGTTGGAATTCCTCTTTCTCCTGCAATAGAGACTTTTCAATTCTACTTTCCATCTGAGCTAGTAGAACTTGCCGAATGATAAAGACAGATCCCACTATAGAACATGTCATTAGCAAAACATATGACAGCAAAATACGCGCTCGCGCTCCAAAAAACACTCGATACCACCTATATGCCTTAACTAGCTTTGATTGTTCCACTTTTTAGTCCCTACTCACTAAAATATTTTTGCTTCCACAGTCAATATGTTTAAGTTTCTATGTAGAAAAGTATGTAAACTTTCTAGGTACATATCACGCACTTTTAGCGTGCAAGTAGGTAGTGATCTCAGTAAATTTCCTGTCGCTTAACAAAGTAAGACGTTGCAGCCCGGTATCTCGAATCTAAAAACTATTTTAGATGGGCAATACAACTCGGCGACTGGTAAGCTGTCGCGCATCTAAATTGTACTTTTTGGAGCTTGAAAGTCTTGCTGTAAGATTTTCAGCTTTAAAATTTAAGTGCGTCTCAGCTTATTAGGTAGGGAGACTGGCTTTCAAGGGTAGGTATTTAAGAATTTGGTAAAGGTTTCCAGTATATTTACATTTAATAACATAGTTCTGTTTATTTCCGCCAACCTACTTATGCATTACATCTATAAAAGCAAAAGACATAAACTAAAGTTTTACAATCAATTGACGGTTTTATCACTAGCTGTAGTCATTTTTTTTTGGAGTCTTCTCACAATCGCACCCCTTCGCAGCCAAGAAAATGCGATCGCCAATGTACCATCAATACAATTGCCACTTTCAACCCGTGGTGCAAAAATCTTGGATGCTCAAGGTAAGCCAGTAATACTTAGAGGCGTTAACTGGTTTGGCATTGAGACAGAAACTAACGTTCCCCACGGTTTATGGAAGCGGGATTATAAAGATATACTGACACAGATTAAAAGCTTGGGATATAACTTAATTCGATTACCCTATTCTTTACAAGCCCTGCGTTCAACAAATATAAGTGGCATTGACTTTAGCATTGGTAACAACAAAGCACTTGAAGGCAAAAATCCTTTGGAAGTTATGGATTTAATTATTCAAGAAGCCGAACATCAAGGATTACTCATTCTTCTTGACTGTCACCGTCTCAACAATCAACGCATCTCGGAATTGTGGTACGAAGATAGCTTTACAGAAAAAGACTGGATTGATACTTGGAAAATGCTCGCCGATAGATATAAAAACCAAACTAATATTATCGGGGCAGACTTAAAAAATGAACCGCATGGAAAAGCAAGTTGGGGTACAAATGATGTAGCAACAGACTGGCGACTAGCAGCAGAAAGGGCTGGCAATGCCATTCTTGAAGTTAACCCTAACTGGCTCATTGTTGTTGGGGGGGTAGAAAAAAATGTCCCCAATCAAAAACTACCCAAGCATTGGCAAGGTGGAAATTTAGAAGGAGTACAGCGATATCCAGTTCGTTTATCCAATCGCAGTAAGCTTGTCTATTCTCCTCACGAGTACGGTCCTGGAGTTGCAGATCAGCCTTGGTTTTCTGAACGTAGTTTTCCCAAAAATCTCATAAATCGCTGGCAAATAGGATTTCACTATATTTCTAGCCAAAATCGCGCACCTATTTTGATTGGAGAATTTGGTGGAAGGCAAGTAGATACAAGTTCTAAAGAAGGAATTTGGCAAAACGAATTTGTGAAATATATTAAGGAAAAAAACTTGAGTTTTGCTTACTGGAGTTGGAATCCCAACAGTGCTGATACAGGTGGTCTCTTACTAGATGATTGGCAAAATATTGATCTTCCCAAACAGCAACTGCTAACGCAACTCCTTCCTGTTACTTTTACTCAATTAGCATCTCGCCAACTTACAGTCACTTCTGACATTTATACCAATTGGCAAACAGGATTTTGTGTGAGTTTCAAAATTCACAATCAGAGCAGTACTAAGGTGAATAATTGGCAACTGACATTTCAAATGAAGCAAGCTGCCATTAATAATTCATGGAATGGGAATTTTCAACCTCAAGGAACAGCACGTTATCTTGCGACTCCTTTGGATTGGGGACGTGTCATTGAACCAAATCAAGTCCGTGAAGTTGGTTTTTGTGCAAATAAACTGGGTTTGGATTATCAGCCTACAAATGTGAAAGTTGAGTAGGGAGTAGTGACAAATGACAAATGACCAGTTACAAAGTATACGTAAAATCCTCAACTAACATACCCGGAACCATGTTACCTCCAAGTTGGCGAGCATCGTAAGTCCCCACTTCAGCAATAAATTCTTGAAAATTAGTCATATCTACTAGATTTTCTCCCCAAAAACGGTAGAGACTGTCATCAAATCGCAGGTTTTCAATAGGGGCAACAATTTCACCTTGTTCTACCCAAAAACAAGCATATCTGGTCATTCCTGTGATTCTTCCTGTAGGGCGATCGCTCCAATTTAAGTAATGCAAGTTCGAGACATATAATCCTGTCTCCAAACTAGGAATAATATCTTCAAATTTTAAATTTCCTGTTGTTACTTCTGGTGCTCGTAAGGCTTCAAAAGTATTGGCACCATTGGCAAATTTTCCATATTCCTTCGCAGTACGAGAATTGACCAAAGTATTAACCAAAATTCCTTTTTCAATAATCTGTACGGACAGTGCGGACATTTCCCCCCATTCATTAAAACGCGGTACTAGACCGCGTTGAAAATTTTCTTTGAGATTAAACGCAGGAGATAACTGCTTTTCTTTACGCCAAAGAAAAGCTAAAGCACTACCTCCCTGTTGTAAATCGGCTTCACTCACACCTCCCCAAGAAAGCATATGCAATAAATCGGAGACAGCAGCTGGTGCAAAGTAAGTCTTATATCGTCCTCTTGGCAATTCTTTCACCGGACGAGAAAGTAACTCTAGCTGGTTTTTGGCATCGCTAATTTTTGCGATATAAGCTTCAGGATTCCAATCACTACCTGCAAAAGTTCCCTTAACAGCTTGTCCCCGGTTCGTGAATATAGAATAGTCCAATGTGAAAGTATCAGTACTGAACCAATGTTTTTGACCATTGGAATCAGCATAAGCCCTAATGACCGCTCCCCCAGCATATATCCCAGCAAAATCAAATTCTGGGACTGGTTCTAGTACTGTTGGTACGACTAATTCATCAGCCAATAAATTCCCAATATGAACCTCTCGACTGGTATTTGTGCCTGATGGTAATACTAAATAGGGGTCTATGGGTAATTGGGGAAGTTCTTCGCGTAATTCTCGCAAAGCTGTGTACGCTACTTGCCAATCTACTTCCCAACTCCCAGTAAAGGGAAACTGACGAAAACTACCCCGCCCATCTTGCATCAATGTCAGTTCTATCCAACCATCAGCAACACAACCTGTTTGCCGCACTTTGGCATGATTGAAACGCGTAAATTGGCTGCTTTCGCTATTGAGTTTTATCGTGAATTGTTCACTTTCTGCCTTTTTTTCAAGGAGAGTGTCCATCAATTGGTTAAAGCTAACTTCTAAGGCAGATAATTTTTCTTGTTTCATGAATCAGGAATTAGGGAGTAGGGGAGTAGGGAGTGGGGAGTAGGGGGGAGTGAGGGAGTGAGGGAGTGAGGAAGTGAGGGAAATTTCTCCCCCTCTCCCCCTCTTCTTAAGAGCCTCCACCAAAAACTTCAACGTTGGCAAATACACAAATGGGTGAACCATGACCCACCCAAATAGCCTGGTTTGGTTCTCCTTTACCACAAAAAGGAGTACCGTACATCTGCCAAGTGGAGTAATTACCTATTTTAACTAAACTTTGCCAAAATTCTGGAGTTGTGGCTCGGTAGTTTGGGTTGCGAAGAGTTTTTGTGAGTTTGCCGTTTTCGATCAGCTTTGCGTACTCGCAACCAAATTGAAATTTATATCGGCGATCGTCTATTGACCACGAGCGATTGGATTCCATGTAAATACCATGTTCTACTTCGGCAATGATGTCCTCAAAAGAAGCTTCCCCAGGTTCAAGATTTAAATTTGCCATGCGATCGATTGCTGGTCGATTCCAAGAACAAGCACGCGCACAGGCAACTCCAGGTACTTCTGCTCTTGCTTGGCTTTCCAAACTGCCCAAACCCCGAAGAAGAACCCCTTCTTTTATTAAGTACTCCCGTGTTGCTACAGTGCCAGTGTCATCAAACCCGTAGCTGGCAAATTCATTTGGTACGGTGGGGTCAAAGGTAATATTCATTAAGGGAGAACCATAGACTAAATTCCCGAAATCTCTCTTGTCAACAAAGCTACCACCAGCGTAGTTCCGTTCATCTCCCAAAATTCGGTCAATTTCTAAGGGATGCCCAACACTTTCATGAATTTGTAGCATCATTTGATCCGGAGCTAATACCAGATTTGTACGTGCTGTCGGGCATTCTTCTGCTGTGAGTAGTTCTACTGCCTGTTCGCCAATTTGTTGGACTTGATGCCACAATTGGGCTTCTTGAAAATGTTCCAATCCACCTTGGTAGCAGTTTGCCTGCCAACCATTTTGAGAACGTTGCTGAACGAGCGCTCCATCCTGTGCGGTAGCTCCATAATGAGTGCTAAAAAACATAAATTTTTGATACACCTCGGAGCCATTGCTACTCGCAAACCAAGTTTCTTTTTCACTTGTTGAGGCAATAGCAGTGGTTTGCACAATGCGATCGCAAACCTTCATTGTCTGACAGATGCGGATGAGCAAATCGTTGATTTCGCCTGCACTCAAAGCATCAAGAGGTTTGAGAAATGGCGAAGTGTATTGACCCACAACTTTAGGGCGCTCACTTGCTGCTTTAAATGGATATACCCACCACTCACTTGCAGCCAGTGCTTGATGATATGCTTTCTCAGCAGCAGTTTGTAAATCGGTCACTTGTAACGAATTAGTCGCTGCATAACCGATACAACCATTGACCATCACTTCCAGCATCGACCCCTTAGTCAAGGATTTACCGTTACTTTGAGGTATCCCATCACGGATGTGACGGGTATGGGTTGTATCTTTTACTACTCTAATTCCCAACCAATCAGCAGGAATATCTATTTGAGCAATAGCTTTTTTTAATTCTGATAACATAATACCATTTTGGATTTTGGATGCGTGGATTTTGGATTGAGAATGCCTTGCAAGACTTCATCTCACCCAACTATTCTGTCGTATTTTTTATAATATTTTGGATTGAGAATGCCTTGCATAGACTTCATCTCACCCAACTATTCTGTCGTCTTCTTTTTTTAATTGGTATTAGGATAAAAGATGAAGGATAAAATATCAATATTTTACCCTTCATACTTAATTGCGATGCCATCGTGTTCCATCTCGACTGTCGATGAGGGTAACACCTTGTGCTTGTAGTTCGTCACGAATGCGATCGCTTAGAGCAAAATTTTTCGTTTTACGTGCTTCTTGTCTCTTCTGAATCAACTCCTCAATTTTTGCATCGCTTAAATCATCATTGTTGGAAGGTTCCTCCTCTACCTTGGCATCAAAACCCAGAACTTCAGCCAATTTAACCAGAGTTTGCCATTCGCTGAGTAAGTCATCAGGTGTTTTTTCCGTTTTTCCCTCATGGGTCAAAATATTTCCTTCTCGCTGTAGTTCTTTGGCTAATTCAAAAAGTACTGGCAATCCTCCTGAAAAATTAAAGTCATCATCGACTGCTTCAGTGAAACGGTCAACAAATTCAGGGAGTAGGGAGTAGTTCCCCACTCCCCAACCCAGTTGTTTACCGTATTTATAACCAAAGAGCAAACCTTCTTTAAGTGTCTCATAGCCCTTTGTTGCAGAAGCGATCGCTTCATCCGTAAAATCAATTGGTTTGCGATAGTGGGCTTGCAGGACAAACAACCGTACCGCCATTGGGTGTACTCCTTTATCTAGCAACTCCCGAATTGTGATAAAGTTACCCAAAGATTTAGACATTTTCTCTCCATCCACCTTTACCATACCGTTGTGCAGCCAGTATTTTGCCAGTGGTTTTTCTGTAACAACTTCTGACTGAGCAATTTCATTTTCATGGTGAGGGAAAATGAGGTCTGCACCACCAGTGTGGATGTCAATAGTATCACCCAAGCGATCGCGAACCATAGCTGAACATTCAATATGCCAACCCGGACGTCCTTTACCCCAGGGTGAGTCCCAAGCTGGTTCTCCTTGTTTTGCTGCTTTCCATAAGGCAAAATCAAATGGCTCTCTCTTCTTCTGATACTCTGGATCTTCCAGATTCACCCGTTCGCTAGCTCCTGCTTGCATATCTTCCAACTTGCGACCAGAGAGTTTGCCATACTCGGAAAACTGACGGACTGCGTAGTAAACATCACCATGAGAGGGGTAAGCATAACCCTTATTTTCCAACTCGTGAATCAATCGTTGAATGCCATTCATTGTGTGAGTTGCACGGGGATATTCATCAGCATCCTGAATACCGAGACGCCTCATATCCTCAAAATATGCTTGAATAAAGCGTTCTGCAACAGCTTCCATTGATGAATGTTCTTGTCTCGCTCGATTCAGAATTTTGTCATCAACATCTGTAAAATTTTGTACATAGCGGACATCGTAACCAATGAATTGCAGGTAACGACGCACTACATCCCACACAATACAAGCTCTGGCATGACCCAAGTGGCAGTAGTCATAAACCGTCACGCCGCAGTAATACATCTTAACTTTTGCAGGTTCCACCGTTTCAAACGGTTCTTGACGACGGGTGAGGGTATTGTAAACAGATAGGGTCATATCCAACTTATAGAAATACGTAATAATAGAGGTAAGCAACACCGGATGAATACCAGCATCCTTATGCTAGTCTCTTCCTGAGATTTTGCGCTACAATTAGCTATTTTGACTTCTTGAAAGCAGCGTCATGCAAGCAGTTACTTCCGAGTCGCAATCAATGGATGCACCCAAGCAAGGATTACCAGTAACCATTATTACTGGATTCCTTGGTAGTGGTAAGACAACTTTACTCAATCATATCCTGACCAATCAGCAAGGATTGAAAACCGCCGTACTAGTCAATGAGTTTGGCGAAATTGGCATCGATAACGAGTTAATTATCTCCACTGATGATAATAACAATATGGTGGAGTTAAGCAACGGTTGTATCTGCTGCACCATCAATAACGATCTCGTGGATGCCGTTTACAAAGTTTTGGAACGGCAAGACAAGATAGATTATCTGGTAGTGGAAACAACAGGGCTTGCCGATCCCTTACCAGTCGCTCTCACATTTCTTGGCACTGACTTGCGCGACCTAACGCGTCTTGATTCAATTGTCACGGTTGTAGACGCGGCAAATTACAGCTTGGATTTATTCAACTCTCAAGCTGCTTACAGTCAAATTGCCTACGGTGACGTTATTCTCATCAATAAGACAGATTTAGTGTCTGAAGAAGAATTAAAAGCACTAGAGGCAAAAATTAACCAAGTTAAAGAAGGTGCAAGAATTCTTCGCACAAAGCAGGCGCAAGTCCCGCTTCCCCTGATTCTAAGTGTTGGTCTGTTTGACACAGATAAATATTTTGATGAGGCGAAACAACACGGTCATGACCATCATGAGCATGACCATCATGCTCATGCTCATGACCACGAACATGACCACTCCGAATGTTCCGAATGCGGTCACAACCACGACCACGAACACGACCATCACCATCATTCCGATCATTTAGAAAATGATGGCTTCACCTCCCTGTCATTCCAAAGCGATAAACCTTTTTCCATTAGGAAATTTCAATATTTCTTGGATAACCAGCTTCCCACAAATGTTTTCCGTGCAAAAGGGATCATGTGGTTTGAGGAAAGCCCCAAACGACACATTTTCCACTTGTGTGGCAAACGCTTCACTTTAGATGATGATGAGTGGACCAAGAGTGAGAAGAAAAACCAGTTGGTGCTAATCGGTCAAAATCTCGATCGCGAGACTTTGCTAAAACAACTGGAAAATTGTTTGTGTTTGCCTTCTACCACTCGTGGTAAGGGTTTTGGAGTATAGCTCAGCGAGTCAAGAGTTAGAAGTGGGGCGTGGAGAATAAAAATTTTTAATCTTCACCTACCACTTCTAGCACTTTCTCTCATTGGAACTGAAACAAAACACCGTGACTTAATTGTGTTAGTTCTCAGATTGTCAAAGTTCTAATTGTTCCACTTGTTCTACTGAGAATCCAGTGATTTTTGCTACAACTTCAATTGACAATCCTTCTCTTAGCATATTAAGAGCCACTAACTGAATTCCCTCTTGAAGACCTTCAGCGCGACCTTCAGCGCGACCTTCGGCGCGACCTTTAGTTAGACCTTTTTCTTCAGCTTCGGCTTGAATTGATTGATAAATGACTGATTCTTGCATTAGATCCCTCCGCAGTAATTGCTGAATCACCTTTTCTTCTAATACTAACCCAGCTAAAATGGCCGTTGAAGCAGTTACATTGTTCTGTGTTTGTGAGTCTTCTATACTATCTATCTCCATGGCAACTTGTCTGAGTGTTTCAACGCGATCTTCACTCTGACAGAGCACTGCAAGTGGTAACAACCCAGGAGATTGCAAAAATACGCTTGCTGGTTGCTCCCAAAGACGAATTACCTGAAAGCGATGAAAAGTTTCTTCCAGTGTAAATGTTGTTTGATACACCCGTCTTGAATTAGTTCTTTTTAAGTAAATCACGACTTGTTTCATCCGCTTTTTAGGAAAGCGGCGATAAGCTCGCAATCGGTAATCAGCCATCCGGAATGGAACTCTCGGTTTTGGTCGAGTTTGAAATTCCAGATGCAGAATCAATTCATCGGATTGGAGTAGTATCAGAGCGTCAGCACGAATTGGTTCAAGAGAAAGCTCTTGTGGACTTAATTCCGTAAGAGCGCTCGGTTCTCCTAATAACCAAGTCGTAAAATCAGTAGAAAAGCTCTCAACGAGAAACTTGCAAATATTGTCAAACATTATGGGATTGTAGCAGTAAAAAGAAGAATTTTTTACTTTTATCTATCTAACTCGCTTTGTTATACCCTGACTTTTAATTCCTTCATCAGAGTTATTTATGCGCGTTATTATTCAACGAGTCAAATCTTCTCAAGTTACCATTAATAGTGAAATAATTGGCAAAATTGGGCGTGGACTGAACTTGCTTGTAGGTATTGCTGATACCGACACCGATCGCGAGATTGACTGGATGGTGCGAAAGTGTTTGGAATTGCGGTTGTTTCCCGATGAGGGCGAAGTTGGAGAACGTTGGCAAAAATCCGTGCTAGAGATTAATGGCGAGTTGTTGGTGGTAAGTCAGTTTACGCTTTATGGAGATTGTCGTAAAGGTCGTCGCCCTTCCTTTGATCGTTCAGCTGCTCCTCAAATTGCAGAAGAGTTGTATAACCGTTTTATAGCTAAGTTGCGCTTAAGCGGGTTGCGGGTAGAAACAGGTAAATTCGGAGCAATGATGCAAGTCTCAATTGAAAACGACGGTCCTGTGACTTTGTTACTAGAACAAGAAGCTACTTAAGTGATTGTACGTAAAAAAGAAATCTAAGGCAGTCTCGACGAAAAAATTTTCTCCCCACTCCCAACTCCCAACTCCCCACTTCCCACTCCCTATTTTCTAGACAGTAAAGTGCTAAATGATGAGAAAATATTAAACTAACCATAACAAAACTTTAAATTCACTCATCATGGCTCAAATCCAGTTTTCTCGAGGAATTAACGAAGATGTCATTCCAGAAATACGCTTAACGCGATCGCGCACGGGGGACAGTGGGACTGCAACATTTGTTTTCACAAATCCCAAAGCTTTAGAAAGTAGCAACACTGAAGAAATCACTGGTATGTACCTAATTGACGAAGAAGGAGAACTTGTGACTCGTGAAGTCAAGGGTAAATTTGTCAACGGTAAACCCGAAGCATTAGAAGCAGTCTATCTGATGAAATCTTCAGAACAATGGGACCGCTTTATGCGGTTTATGGAGCGATATTCTCAAGAGCACGGTCTGGAATTTAGTAAATCATAGGTTCATTGTTAGTTGTTAGTTGTTAGTGGTTAGTTGTTATTATCTACTAACTACTAACCACTAACAACTAACAAACTTTCTTTATGACTCACCTTCCGCATCCAGATACTTCAAATACAAGGGTCACTTGTGCAATAATTACTGTCAGCGATACCCGTACCCCAGAAACGGATAAAAGCGGTCATCTTATTCAGGAATTACTTCGCAATGCCAACCATGATATAGAAGCTTATACGATTGTCAAAGATGAACCAGCACAAATTCAAGAGCAAGTAAACTTGCTGGGTCAGCGCCGTAATTTAAATGTTATTCTGATTAATGGTGGTACGGGTATTGCACCAAGAGACACCACCTATGATGCGGTTGAAAAGCTGTTAGAAAAAACTTTGCCCGGATTTGGAGAAATATTCCGCTTTTTAAGTTATCAAGACATCGGTTCGAGAGCGATCGCATCTCGCGCTATTGCAGGTACATATCAACAAAAACTGATTTTTTCTCTACCCGGTTCTAGTAATGCTGTGCGATTGGCTATGGAAAAGCTGATTTTACCAGAACTTGTTCATTTAGTAAAACAAATTGCTAGTGGTTAGTGGTTATTAGCTACTACTACTAACAACCAACAACCAACAACTATCCACTAACAACTAACCACTAACAAAAATAAATAACCCCCTCAAATCGAGAAGGTTATTTAACTTGTATCTAAGTTGTTGTTCAACACATCAAAATTGACCTACCGTTAGAGCGATGACTGCTAGAATTGCACTGATGATATAGAACACAGTCACAACTTGTAATTCCGACCAACCAGAAAGTTCTAGGTGATGGTGTAGTGGAGCCATTTTCAAAAGGCGCTTGCCTTTACCATCTGGACCTTTCGTAGCTTTGTAGTAGCTAACCTGCGCCATTACAGAAAGTGTTTCTACGAAGAAGATGCCACTGAGAATAAACAGTGCTACTAAGCTGTTTGCCAACAAAGCGACTGCTGCTAAAGCACCTCCTAAAGCCAAGGAACCTGTGTCTCCCATAAAAACTCGGGCTGGGTTGCGGTTGTGGACTAAGAAACCCAAACAACCACCACTTAGAGAAGCACAGAAAATCATCAATCCGGGCGAAGTTGGTGCTACCAAAGCACCTAAGGCTAATAATGCGATCGCTACTGTTCCTCCAGCCAAGCCATCAATGCCGTCAGTGAGGTTGGTAGAATTGCTTTCCGCTACAAGTACAAAACCTGCTAAAGGCCAGAAGAGAAGACCTAGAGGTATGTAAAAACCAAAAGGTAAAGCTATATTGGTAATATGAGCGGGATGAGAAACAACAAGCCACAGACAAAACGCGACGGCAAATGTCACTTGCAAAATCAGTTTCATGCGGGGAGAGATGCCTTTGTTTGACTTGCGGCGGAGAATTTGCCAATCGTCAAGCCAGCCAATCAACCCGTAGCTGAGTGTCAAAGCGGCAACAGCTAGTACTTCTGTGGCAAAGTTAGACCAGATACAAGCAGAAATCACTGCCACGGGAACAAAGAATATGCCCCCCATCGTGGGAGTCCCTGCTTTTTTCAAATGAGCTTGAGGACCATCCTCGCGGATGATTTGCCCGGTTTTCAGCGCTTGTAGCAGTGGTACCGCCCAGAAGCCAACGGCGGCTGAAGCGACAGCGCAGAATAGTAGAGGTAAGGTAAGCGACATACCTTGCCAAGGCATTCTATTTGCTATGCTGTCAAGAATTAGCGCTGATACACCCAGCCCTACACCGAGTAGGGAGACTAAACCTATACCATTAATGATACTTAACCCTTGGTTAGGAGATAACTTAGCGTCCACGGATATTTCCCTTCACTCCACACTTGCAAAGTTAAACAAAGAGGATTTGGCTATGCCAATATGTCTTAAGTTTGAATTAGCTATTCTTCATCTGGGACGACATTGTCATCGTCATCATAATCAAAATCGCTAATTCCGTCGTCAGTACTCAAAAACTCTGATATCTCTTCTTCTTCATCCGAATAGTCGGGTTCGTGAACATCTCGTGCTATGAGACGACCGTTTGTTTGCAACCAGTCTAACAGGGAGGACTCTTGCTTTAATGGAATTACAGGGGCTCGTCTGTTGCGGGGTTCCTCACGTAGTGGTGAATTTAGCATATTTACGAAGAAACTATATGGAGATGATAACTAGACACTTAGAGTCTATCACTTGATAATGCACGATTTACTTGTTAATTCAACCCCTTTTTCAGAAATCCGACAAAATTATTTCTTAAAAAGGTAAGAGTCACAGTAAATTTTCTTTTGGTAGGGTGCTATACATTGTTCATCAATATGTTTTCAATACTGATGTTTTTGAGGTGAAATTAATTATGCTAGGAAAAGCGACTCTTTTAGAAGCAATTGCTGGTAAAAATCGCGGTCTAATTGCAACTGAGCAAGAGAAACAAGCCATTTTAATTGCAATTGCAAAATTAGAAGATCTCAATCCTACACCATGTCCCGTCGAAGCTCCCAACTTGTTGGATGGCAACTGGCGACTTGTATACACCACGAGTAGAGCTTTACTCAATATTGATAATTTACCCTTATACAAGCTCGGTCAAATTTATCAGTATATACGCATACAAACTAACAGTGTTTACAACATAGCTGAAGTTTATGGCTTGCCATTACTTGAAAGCATTGTCAGTGTTGCTGCAAAATTTGAGCCTGTTTCAGGTAGAAGAATCAATGTCAAATTTGAGCGATCAATAATTGGATTACAACGTTTATTAGGTTACAGTTCCCCAGAAACTTTCATCCAACAGATAGAGGCTGGTAAAAAATTTACCGCTATAGATTTTGCTCTCAATAGCAATGAACAACAAGGTTGGTTGGATATTACCTATCTAGATAACAATTTACGGATCGGCAGGGGTAACGAGGGTAGCGTGTTCGTCTTGATAAAAGCATAAGTCTTCCCAAAATAAAGTGTTTGCGACCATTGAAAGTAAGCGATCCCAAGGACATTGTCAAGGAGGGTTTCACCCATTTTCACCTTGGGACGCAGAGATTAGCTAGTAAAATTACGGTAATCAGTGACCAGTGACCGGTGACCAGTGACCGGTGACCAGTGACTAGTGACCAGTGACCAGTGACCAGTGATGCGATTTTACCTAGTATCTCGCTATCACTGTTAAGTATCAGAAGAAATCCGCAACGCTACTTTACCTTGAGTTCGATTCCCACTGTTGTTTTTGTCCAAACGCTTTAAAAGATAGATGGCTTTAAGCTAACCCTGTGGACGAAAACCAATCAAAAAAGTTTCTTGGGCGTTGCTGCCTACTATCGAGCAGTCCGCAGCTACTTATAGACATCCACACACAACGTCTGCCGATCTGGATAAATTTTTTTTTGGTTGGTGGTTGGTGGAAATACCCAATGCCCAATGCCCAATGCCCAATGCCCACCAATGACAAATAACTTAACAAAACGCCTGTAAGCGACCTTAAACCTGTAGAGTGAAATCAATTAGCCTATTTAGATTGGCCATTGATAACTAAAAGGGAAGAAACTCATGGTTCAACGTGGTTCTAAAGTTCGTATTCTCCGCCCCGAATCCTACTGGTATCAAGATACAGGAACTGTGGCATCCATTGACCAAAGCGGTATCAAGTACCCAGTCATCGTCCGTTTTAACAACGTAAATTACTCTGGCATCAACACCAACAATTTCGCCGATGAAGAATTAATTGAGGTTGAAGCTCCTAAGGCTAAGGCGAAAAAGTAACAGCTATTTGCCAGTTGTCACTGACCCCTGGATTAAATCCAGGGGTTTTGCAGAGTTTCTATGCGATCGCCCAGAAACTCTGCTTTTAATCGCCGCAATTAAAATTGCTCTTGTCCGTTTTCCTCTCAGGATTTCTAATCCTGAGTTTCCAACATCCCGAATGTTTTTAGATGATGGAGTCATGGGGGACAAGGAGACAAAGTGGACAAGGGAGACAAGGTAGGATTTTCTCCCCCACTCTCCCTTGTCTCTGCTCTCATCAAGGCTCACCAAACAGATGCCAGAACTGCCTGAAGTTGAAACAGTCCGACGGGGTTTAAATCAATTGACCCTTAACCAAAAAATAACGGGTGGAAATGTGCTCCTTCATCGCACAATTGCTTACCCGTTTTCACCACAAGAATTTTTAACGGCAATTCAAGAGAGTGCGATCGCAATCTGGCATCGTCGCGGTAAATACCTCCTAGCCGAACTAAGCTGCTCTAGAAGAGACAAGGAGGACAAGGGGGACAAGATAGAAATTTCCTCCTTATATACCTCCTCTCCCCTTCCCCCCCTCTCCCCTTCCCCCCTTCTCCCTCCCTCTCCCTCTCCCAGTTTCCTAGGAGTCCATCTACGGATGACAGGTCAACTATTATGGCTACATCAAGATGAACCATTACACAAGCACACGAGAGTCAGATTATTTTTTCAGGGCGATCGCGAACTTCGTTTTGTGGATCAGCGCACCTTCGGTCAAATGTGGTGGGTGCCTCCAGGTAGAGCGCCAGAAAGCATCATCACTGGTTTAGCAAAATTAGCAATAGACCCCTTTTCCCCTGAATTTACTGTAGATTACCTGGCAAACAAACTCAAAAATCGTCGCCGCCCGATCAAAACTGCACTCCTCGATCAGTCAGTCGTAGCAGGACTAGGTAACATCTACGCAGATGAAGCATTATTTTCCAGTCGAATACTTCCAGAAACCTTATGTATAGATTTGCAGCGAGAGCAAATCGAACGCTTGCGCTTGTGCATCGTTCAAGTCTTAGAAACCAGTATTGAAGCAGGCGGCACAACTTTTAGTAATTTCCTAAATGTCAAAGGCGTTAACGGTAACTACGGTGGTGTTGCCTGGGTATACAACCGTACCGGAGAACCTTGCCGAGTTTGCGGCACTGCAATTCTACGTACAAGATTAGCTGGGCGTTCAAGTCATTATTGTTCCCACTGCCAAAGATAATCTTAATTTGAAAAAAGAATAGGACAGAGAATTGGGTGAAATTCAACCATAGTGAGGCTTTCTCAATCCAAAATCTAAAATCCAAACTCCAAAACAGCTTTCTCAATCCAAAATCCAAAATCTAAAATCCAAAATCGTATAAGTTATTCAAAATTCAAAATTTTAGATATTGCAGTCCAATTGCAAACAACTTACTGTATAAAAAATAAGAGTACATTTAATCAACACCATGTAACCAAAAATCTCCAACCATCTATAAATGCTGGTATTAGCAGAGAATTTCCAAATTTTGTCTGCGTACATTTGCGTTCATCTGCGGTTCAAATTTTGTCTTAACACAATAAAAACTAGGCACGGGTTAAAATCCTTAATAAAACAGTGTACAAACTCAAGAGGATTCCTCATGGCTGTCAAAAAAGGAGATATGGTTCGTGCTGTCCGCGAGAAATTGGAAAACAGTTTAGAAGCACAAGCCAGTGACACCCGCTTTCCTTCCTACTTATTTGAAACCAAAGGTGAAGTCGTCGATCTCAAAGGTGACTACGCCCTAGTGAAATTTGGGAAAGTGCCAACACCAAACATTTGGCTGCGTCTGGATCAACTTGAGGAGTTTAAATAAAGCTGTCAGCATCAGCTATCAGTAATGTACTGATAGCTGGTAACTGGTGGCTGTACATTAACCACTAGCAAAAATACTGTAATATGATTAGCAATTCCCCTTCCTTCTCAAAAATAAGTTGTTCACCCCGCGTCACCGTTATCGGTGCAGGTAAAGTTGGTAGTACCCTAGCCCAACGGATTGTAGAAAAAAATCTGGCAGATGTTGTCCTGCTAGATATTGTTTCAGGAATGCCTCAAGGATTGGCACTAGATTTGATGGAGGCAAGGGGAATTGAACTGCACAACCGCCAGATTATCGGCACAAATGACTATGCTGATAGTGCTGAGTCTGATGTTGTTGTCATCACGGCAGGTTTTCCTCGTAAACCAGGTATGACTCGAGATGACTTGTTACTGACAAATGCGAAGATTGTCGTGGAAGCAGCTAAAAAAGCACTTGTTCACTCTCCCCATGCAATATATATAGTTGTCACAAATCCCTTAGATGTGATGGCTTATTTAGTATGGCAAGCAACTGGATTGCCACGCGATCGCATTTTAGGTATGGCTGGTGTCCTAGATTCATCTCGCTTTGAAGCCTTTATTGCAATGGAGTTAGGCGTTTGTCACCAAGATGTCAAAGCGATGGTGTTGGGAAGTCATGGCGATTTAATGGTTCCCTTTCCCCGGTACTCCACCGTCAACGGCGTTCCAATTACAGAATTGTTAGACACAGATACAATTAGACGTTTGGTAGAACGAACCCGTAACGGTGGTGCCGAAATTGTCCAACTCATGCAAACAGGTGGAGCTTTTTTTGCACCAGCTTCTTCCACCTGCATCATGGTGGAATCAATACTGCTCAATCAATCGCGCTTGTTACCCGCCGCCGCATATCTTGAGGGCGAATACGGTTTAAAAGATATTTTTATTGGAGTTCCTTGTCGCTTGGGGCGTAATGGACTCGAAAGCATTGTAGAGCTAAACTTGACAGATGAAGAAATAAGTGATTTACACGCTTCCGCACAAGCTGTACGCAAACAAATTGATAGAGCACAGGAAATTTTTGCTGGTGTGAGGAGATAAAAGACATTGCCTGATTACGTATATTTCAAAAACCAAACAATGTGGAGAAAAATAGCTCCCTTTCGTTGGTAGGATAACTCAAAATTTACATTTACGTAATTAGGCAAAAACTAGCTGCTACATCAGCTGCATCTTCTTATCAATATGTCAATCAAGAAACGTAAAATATTGCTATTTACGCTGTTACTTGTAGTCGCGATCGCCCTTGGCGCAAGCCGTACCCGGCTTATCGCAGTTACCACCACAATCAGTCGCAGCAATTTTCTCCATGCAGCCCCGTCAGTTGGCAAAGACACGTTAACAATGATAACTTCACCTGACTATCCCCCTTATGAGTATTACAATACCAAGGACGGTGAAAGGAAAATTGTTGGCTTTGATATTGATATTGCTAACACAATTGCCAAAGAACTTGGATTTAAGCTTCGGGTGATCGAGTCAGATTTTAATGGTTTGATTCCTGCAGTTCAAGCAAAACGGGCTGACTTTGCCATGGCTGGGATGACGCCTACCCCAGAACGGCGAAAAAATGTTGATTTTTCTATCATCTATTACGAAGCAAAAGATACTATCGTTGCTCCTAAAGGGAGTAATTTAACCAAACCAGAAGACTTATCTAGTAAAACAGTTGGCGTTCAACTTGGAACAATCCAAGAGGAAAATGCTAAGAAAATAGCTCAAAAAGTCACCAACATAAAGTTAAAGCAACTCAACAAAGTCCCAGAAGCCATTCAGGAAATCAAATCAAAACGAATTGATGCAGCAATTATTGAGGATACTATTGCCAAAGGATTTGCTCGAGCTAATCCAGATTTAGAATATAATGTCATTCCCTCAGCAGGAGAGAACGCTGGTTCAGCTATTGCCTTCCCAAAAAATTCTCCCCTCGTAGAACCTTTTAACAAAGTTCTTCAACAAATGAAGGACAGTGGCAACTTGGAAAAAATAGCAACGAAGTGGTTTTCCCAAAACACAGCCACAGAAGCTGCTTCATCTTCAACAACACCTACAACTTCAAAGGGTTTAAATCTAGACTTTGGTAGAATCGCTCCAGATATTCCCTTTATTCTTCAAGGGATACCTATAACTTTATTGTTTACTGTATTATCTGTATTCCTGGGTTTGATTTGGGGAACAGTACTATCTCTGTTTAAGATTTCTGGCATAGAACCATTAGGCTGGTTTGCTAACGCTTATACCTCTATATTTAGAGGCACACCACTGCTGTTGCAGTTAGCATTGGTTTATTACGCCACACCCCAGCTGACTGGTTATGATATACCAGCATTGCAAGCAGGAGTGCTGACTTTTACCCTCAACTCTGGGGCTTATATGTCAGAAACCATTCGAGGCGGAATTCAAGCAGTTGATAAGGGACAGCGCGAGGCAGCAATGTCCATGGGTGTTCCTTACTGGCTGATGATGTGGGATGTTATCTTGCCTCAAGCTTTGAAAAACATTCTCCCTGCTTTGGTCAACGAAACAATAGGATTGTTGAAAGATTCTGCTTTGGTGTCAACTATTGGTGTGGTGGAAATCTTACGCAGTGCTCAAATTGTGGGTGCAAATAAGTATATTTACTTTGAACCCCTGCTATGTGCCGGGTTAATTTACTATGTTTTGGTTATGGGTTTAACTTTTAGCGCATCCGCACTTGAAAGGAGGTTGAGGCGAAGTGAGTGAAGCTGTTATTCGGACTGAATTTTTGTATAAATCTTTTGGAAAACTCGACGTACTTAAAGATATTTCCACTGAAATTTCTCAAGGTGAAGTTGTTGCTATCTTGGGTCCTTCTGGTTCGGGTAAGTCAACTTTTCTGCGCTGCTTAAATTTGTTAGAACGCCCTACTAGAGGCAGAGTATACTTCAACGAGTACGAAATTACCTTGCCAAAAGCAAATATCGCTAAAATTCGCCAACGCTTGGTGATGGTGTTTCAACACTTTAATCTTTTTCCTCACATGACGGTGCTGCAAAATGTCACCTATGCCCCAATTAAGGTGAAGGGGATGGATAAACAGGAGGCAAAAACTAAGGGGTTAGAATTACTCACTAAAGTGGGTTTGGCTGAAAAGGCAGATGTTTACCCTGCCAAACTCTCAGGGGGACAGAAACAACGGGTTGCGCTCGCCCGCGCACTGGCTATGGAACCAGAGATGATTCTGTTTGATGAACCAACTTCTGCTTTAGACCCGGAAATGGTGAAAGATGTATTAGACGTGATGAAAGCTTTGGCGAGAACAGGCATAACTATGGCTATTGTGACTCATGAAATGGGTTTTGCAAGAGAAGTTGCTAACCGGATTCTGTTCCTCGATCGGGGATGCTTGGCAGAAGATACGACTCCTAGTGAATTTTTCCAGAATCCTCAGTGCGATCGGGCTAAGCAATTTTTGGAAAAGATGCTTTAAAAGTGACCAGTGACCAGTGACCAGTGACTAGTGGTTGGTAAATCTCGGTCACAAGCTATTATATTTTCTTACTTTTTCTCCTCTTCTTTTCTGTTCACTACTCCCGAAACTATCCATGACTTTTTACATATTTTTTAGAGAATTATCACCATAACTTCATAGTCAATTGCTACACTAATATAAGCAAACATTCAGTTTGCTCCTCACACCACACCGTAGCTCTCTTGTTTGTCAATGGCAAGGGAGCTTTTTTCTACGAGTATTGAGGATTAAGTCAAGGATGACTTTCATGCCTTTATCTTGTGGGGTGGGCGTCCTCGCCTGCCCCCTATCTGTCGCCTGCCCCCTATCTGTCGCCTGCCCCCTATCTGTCGCCTGCCCCCTATCTGTCGAGCGAGACGCTCGACCCACAAGAAAAGAAAATTAACTGTATTTTTACCTTCATAAAATGTAACTACGGCAGTGGTGGGCTTTAGCCCTACCTACTATATAAAAATAAGAAAATTAATATTTCAAAATTTAACATCTATCTAAAGTAGGATAATATAGTCATAGACTTTATAACTTGGGATAAGAAACTCCCCAATCATCAAAAAGATATGATGACAGGGAAGTGTATGGATGTTGTTGTCCAACATTAGTGTTGGCATATACCGATTAACTCCTCTACTGTCTGTAGGTAGATCTTGTATAAAATAATTTTGTAATCATTCTGACATTAATTCTGGAATGGTGCATTTAAACTGTTAAAACCTTTATAACAGGTATTATGTATTGGGTAATGGTATAGCGCAGGAATTTTGTACAAGGGAGGCTAAATGGAGGAATTCGTGAAGCACTGGCGATAGATCCTCTTTTCTCCATGCCACAACCATTTCTATTTCAAATGTCTCATCTTGTAATGTTTTATAAACGACTCCTTTGCGCTGGAGGTTCTGCATGGAAGCAGGAACGATCGCAACGCCTACGCCACAGGCGACTAAGCCTAAGACTGTTTGCAACCACACGGCTTCCTGGACGATGTTTGGGGTAAAACCAGCAAGCTGGCACAGGTTTATTACCTGGCTGTAAAAACCTTGTCCCGTGTGGTGTACTGGCAAAATAAAAGACTCTCCTGCTAGTTTGTTTAACGGGACTAAACGCTCTTTTACTAAGGGATGGGTGATGGGCAAAGCCACAATAACTGGCTCTTTCAACACCGATGTATAGTTTAAATTGTCGCGGTCAAAATTTTGTGAGTGTAAAAAACCACAGTCGATTTGGTTATCGAGAAGGCTTTGAATTTGATTGTAAGAGTCCATCTCGCGTAAAACGAGTTCTACTTTTGGGAAGCGATCGCGAAATTGGGTGAGGATTTCGGGTAGAACACACTGTGTTGCAGAACTGTTGAAGCCGACAATTAAACGTCCAACTTCACCCCGGCTAACTCGTTGTGCGAGTCGGGTTGCTTGTTCGACGTGAGAAAGAATCAAGCGTGCTTCTTTTAAGAACTCAAGTCCTGCACTTGTTAATCGAAGTGGGCGCTTGCTACGCTCAAATAGTTTAACCCCCAATTCTGCTTCTAAATCACCGATTTGCTGACTCAGGGGTGGTTGGGCAATGTGAAGACGCTCGGCGGCGCGAGTAAAATTCAGTTCTTCTGCGACAGTAATGAAATATTTTAAGTGTCGAAGTTCCATGACCGAAACCAGTAAACGGTGATTGGTGAACGGAGATCGCTGATCCCCATACAGTGTGAACCATCTGACGACTATATTTATTAAGTATAATCTACCAACTAATTAAATATTGGACATATACTTTTTTTTCTCTTATGGTAAGTAACAAAGAGGTTTAACTTCTCTACTGTTTTTAAGTGAAACTTTATGTATAGAGATATCGTAGGTAACAGAGGGGTTCCATCTTCTCTGCTATTTATAAATAAAAATCCCTGTGTAGAAATGATGTACTTTCACTCAGAATTCTCATCCCCCGATTTATTAAGCCATAATGGTTACTATGGGGAATTTGGAGGCAAGTTCATTCCCGAAATTTTGCATGAAACCTTTGAAGATCTGATTGAAGTATATAAAGCGGCACGTGCAGACACTAAATTCTGGCAAGAATTTACATTTTTGTTATCTAATTACTCTTGCCGTCCTACACCCCTAACTTATGCAGAAAATTTAACAAACTATTTTGGTGGAGCCAAGATTTTTATTAAACGAGAAGATTTAAATCATACAGGAGCACATAAATTAAACAACGTTTTAGGACAAGCTTTGCTTGCCAAAAGAATGGGAAAAACAAGAGTTATTGCCGAAACAAGTGCAGGTCAGCATGGGGTAGCAACGGCAACTGTTGCGGCAAAATTTGGATTGGAATGCACAATATACATGGGGGCTATAGATGTTAAACGTCAATATCCTAACGTTTTCTGGATGCAAAGACTTGGGGCTGAAGTTGTCCCAGTATCTACAGGAAGCCAAACTTACAAAGATGCCATTAATGAGGCGTTGCGAGATTGGTCTACTTTTATGGATTCCACCTATTACGTATTTGGAACAGCTTGCGGTCCTCATCCATATCCGGAAATGGTGTCTTGGTTCCAGTCCGTCATAGGGGTGGAAGCACGGCAACAAATCTTACAACAAACTGGAAAATTACCTTCGGCTGTCTATGCTTGTATTGGTGGAGGTTCTAACGCTATTGGGATTTTCAGTGGGTTTCTTGATGACAAGAGCGTTCAGTTAATTGGTGTAGAAGCAGGTGGTAGCGGTTTGAATTCGCACAAGCATGCAGCACGTCTTGCTTCAAAAGACGCAACAGTTGGTATCGCACAGGGGTATAAAACTTATTTCTTACAAAATAATGATGGACAAATGCAAGAAACCCATTCCATTGCTGCGGGTTTAGATTACGTTGGTGTATCGCCCGTGCTAGCACATCTGTTAGAACTCGGTCGCATTCAAGTCAGTACAGCAACAGATCAAGAGGTTTTAGATACTCTCAAACTTTGCCTCACTAAAGAAGGTCTTATCCCATCTTTGGAGTCTACTCATGCTTTTGTCCAAGCATTGAAGGACGCACCTCGGCTTTCTCCAGAAGATTGTATTGTTATTAACCTGTCAGGACGCGGGGATAAAGATATTTTCACCCTGGCAAATGCTTTTGGCGATCGCTCTTGGAAAGAATTCTTAAGCAACAAAATTGAGCAATTAAGTTAATCGCAGGAAATCAAGAGATTGAAAGAGGAAATGACTCATGAAAACACTATCGCCTACCACTAATCTTACCACAACTTTAGAAAAACGTATCGTGGAGACTCGTCGGCAAAAAGACATATTGTTAATGTCTCATGTCGTTCTTGGGTATCCTTCTTTTGATAGCAATAGAGTTGCCATCAATTCACTAGTGAATGCAGGTGTTGAACTGATTGAACTACAATTTCCGTTTTCAGAACCCATAGCAGATGGACCTGTTTTGATTAAGGCAAATCAAGAAGCCGTGACAAATGGAGCAACAGTCAACGAGTGTTTTCAATTTGCCAGAGAAATTACAAAAAAACATTCTCGAACCCTGTTTTTGATCGCGACTTACTACAACATTCTGTTTAAGTATGGAGTCAAGAAGTTTATTAAGTCAGCATCCAAGATTGGTATTACTGGGATTATTATACCAGATTTGCCTCCAGAAGAAGCTACTGAATATGTAGAAATCTGTAAAAACAATGATATCGCTGCTATTTTTCTATTAACACCTAAAACACGTTATTCACGAATTCAGCAAATTGCAGGAATGACAAGCGGAATGGTTTATTGTGTTGCGCGTGCGGGAGTGACAGGCGATCGGACTCACTTCTCAGAAGATTTTGACAGTTACATACAGCGCGTTCGAGAAGCGACCAGTTTACCAATAGGGGTTGGTTTTGGAATTCAAACTAAGGAAGATATTGAATATCTGAAGGGACGTGTTGATATTGCAGTTATTGGTACACAAGCTGTGAAATTGCTAGTTGATTCGGGAGCGCAATCACTGGGCGAGTATATGAGAGGCTTGCGAAGCGAGACCATGAGTTTTATGAAGTTATGAGCGACTCCAACCCCTTCTAGGGTTGGTTCCCTTGCTAAACACAGTGTAAAATTTTGATTTTATATATTTAGCAATTATGCCTGCGCGTCCTGTCTACTTAGATTGCCACGCTACCACAGCTGTTGATGAACGTGTGTTAGCAGCCATGATACCTTACTTTACAGAACACTTTGGCAACCCTTCCAGCATCAGTCATGTTTATGGATGGGAAGCAGAGGCTGCTGTTAAACAAGTACGGGAAATTTTGGCGACAGCCATCAACGCCACGCCAGAGGAAATTATCTTTACTAGCGGTGCAACAGAAGCGAATAATTTAGCTATCAAAGGTGTTGCAGAAGCTTATTTCCAAAAAGGACAGCATATCATCACTTTAGCAACAGAACATAGCGCTGTCCTAGACCCTTATAAGTATTTGAAAACCTTGGGCTTTGAAATCACAATCCTTCCCGTTCAAAAGGATGGACTGATTGATTTAATGGAGTTAGAACAAGCTTTTCGTTCTGACACAATTCTTGTATCAGTCATGGCTGCTAATAATGAAATTGGCGCGTTGCAGCCATTGGCGGAAATTGGTGCAATGTGTCGCGATCGCAATATCCTTTTCCATTCTGATGCAGCACAAGCTATTGGTAAAATTCCTTTAGATGTGCAGGAAATGAAAGTGGATCTGCTGTCACTAACAGCACATAAAGTATACGGTCCAAAGGGTATTGGTGGGTTATACGTTCGCCGAAAAAATCCTAGAGTACAACTTGCAGCGCAACAACATGGTGGTGGTCACGAACGGGGAATGCGTTCTGGTACTTTATACACACCGCAAATTGTAGGGTTTGGTAAAGCAGTGGAGATAGCTTTACAAGAGCAAGTCACAGAAACGGAACGTTTGATCCAACTCAGGCAAAGATTGTGGGAACAGCTTTCTCAGGTAGAAGGAATTCGTCTTAACGGGCATCCTATACAGAGATTACCAGGAAATTTGAACATCAGTGTTGAAGGGGTGGATGGTGCTGCATTGCTATTAGGATTGCAACCTGTAATGGCGGTGTCTTCTGGTTCGGCTTGTTCTTCAGCAACGACTGCACCTTCTCATGTTCTCACAGCACTGGGGCATTCAGAACAGTTAGCTTATGCTTCAGTGCGATTTGGGATAGGAAGATTCAACACTGCTGAAGAAATTGATAGAGTGGCGGAACATGCGATTTCTACTATTCAAAGTTTGCGGAAACAAAAATTGTTGGTGTAACTGCAATTTTTATTGTTTAGCCTTTGGGTGAAGATTTAATAAGAATTCAACCCAATATGCTATAATAGCAACCCAGTATATCTGAATAATTTAAAAACCGCTCCAGACGCTGAGGGCGCAAAGGGAGGTACAAACAATGGCGTCTCACAATAAAAAACCTAAAAATGAGATTCATAAGTTGTCAACTCAGATTGTCAACGTTGTTTTAATTGATGACAGCGTTAAGACTGAATTGCTAGACCTTATGGAGCGCTTAGGTATTGTTCGCTCTGAAGCATATAACAAACTTGGTAGTGTCAAGCACTGGGGAATGGATTGGCATAAAGCTTATCCTCTTGTGCGTGCATTCCGTACTCCTGAATCATTGGGGCTACCATCCAAGTTAATGGAGTGGACAGTCAATGATGTGGCTAAAGCGATACTTGCCCAACAAGCTGCAACAATTGCTAACTTGAGTGGAAAGATTTGGGCAAGGTATTCTGGTAGTGAAAACGAAGCGCAAAGAAAAGAAGCCTACCGTAAGCTAAAGTCCACTGAGTTTTTATCAGACTCATTCTTAAGTCGAATTGTGAGGGATGAGTTTCAACGCGGTCATACTAGTGTTGAGCACCAAATTGTTTATCAACCAGTAGCCTATACAGTACAACAAATTAATCGCTTTGTTTATAGGTTAAGTGTTTCTGGTTTAACCAAAGGTAAGCGAGTTGAGTTCAATATGAGGAGTAACCGCAAGCCAAGTGGACAAATCAGAGTTATTTACAATTCAGAACTAGACCGTTTTGAAGTACATTTCTTAGTAGACTTCGGACACTACAATAAATCATCTGACTCAGAGCGAACGCCTATTGGTATCGATAAAGGATATACAGAAGCTTTCATTGATTCGTCGGAAAAAGTTCACGGTGCTGGTCTGGGTGAGCTACTAACCAAAAAGTCTAACCGCATTATTAATAAGAATCGTCTTCGTGGTAAGCTGTTTGCTATTTTTCGTAAGCTGGAATTACATGACCCAGTAAAAGCTGCACGTATTCTCAAAAATAACTTATCTAGAAAAACTGAAAATAAACGTTATCGGAAAGACCAAACAGCTATCTCTTCATTACTTGGTCAAACTTCTAAATCCCTGTTTGCTACTGGTTTATTAAAAGTTTTTGCAGAAGATCTGACCCAACCCATCAAAAATAAACGCTACAGCAAATCTTTGTCTCGCAAGTTGAACAGTTGGGTCAAAGGCTGTATGCGAGACAGTTTACAAAAATGGGCTGATTGGAGTGATTCAGTCATCACAGAGGTGAACGCTGCGTATACGTCACAAACTGATTCCGTCACGTTGACTCTTTTAGGGAAGCGTGTTGGAGACAGTTTTACCAGGCATACTGGGGTCGTTGTGCACTCAGACTGCAATGCTGCTAAAGCTGTCCTTCATCGAGGTACGGATAAGGAGATTACTCGGTACATGGGAGCGAGTGAAGTGCAAGCAGTGTTATTGCGTCGTACTGCAATGTTTCTGAAGCTCGAAGGTAAGAGTTTGGATGATGCAGTGGAGTTGGGCTGGCTTGACCCTAAGCATCGAAAAAACCCTGAGTTTCAAAAACTGGTAAGTGGGAGCTTACCAACGTCTAGAAAGAAAAGTGGAAGGTCTAAACCTTAACCGTTACACCACTTCTCACTCAGACAACAATTCTGTTTTATACCGTTTAATAGCGATTTATCCTTTTTACGAGTCTCCCTAACTGATAGATTGTCTTCAACTACCCTACCCTAAAGGTAGGAGGTATCCCGGAGGTTTTGATGAACCTGTTATCCCCAAGTTTGAAAGCGTTGATTCGCCAAAAAATCAAAGATGCTCAATCGTTCTGGCGGGGTTACGTGTTTTACTACCCTCGCAAACAAGGCTCAGAGCAATCTTCTGATTATTGCTATCAATGGAGTGAAATTAGTACGGCAATTAAACAACGTTCTGGTTCTCTCCAAGTCAACGAGAACCGCCTTTGGAATATGCAACTGGCGACAAAGGGTATTGATAGGTTGACCCTGAACCCGGAGCAAATTTTTGACTTTTGGCATCGCGTACCGCGTCCAACTCTTGCCAATGGTTTCCGGGAGGGTCCAACTCTGGTGGGTAATCGCTTGATGAGTGATGTTGGAGGTGGGTTGTGCCAAATTTCTACGACTTTATTTCAGGCTTTACTATGGGCAAACTGTGAAATTTTAGAACGTCACAATCACTCAATTGATGCTCATGGAGACACTCGTTTTTTTACTTTAGGTCAAGATGCAACAGTGGCTTATGGTTATAAAAACTTAATTGTGAGAAATAACAGCCAAGCTTCTTTACGTTTGCGATTGCAGGTTTTTGGTGACAAGGCTTTGGTTGTAGCAAGTGTGTGGGGAACTGAGCCAAAGCCAGTTGAAGTAAAGGTTTCATCTCATATTTTGGAAACACTCCCCGCACCTCATATCAACGAAATGCCTGGTTGGCGGGTAGAAACGCTCCGTCACGTGCGCCAAGTGGAAGATCTAACTGAAGGATGGCAAGTCAATTATCGCACCTTAGATGTCTACCAACCTCATGTCAAACTACAAGAAAATTTCAGTCAAATCCCTGCATAATTTTTTTGATGCGGTTCTCTCTCCCTACGAACTGTTACCGGAAGTTGCAGAAGCATTAAAAACGCATTTGGTGGAGGCAAATCTTTGTGGAATGGATTCGCACGGTTTGCAACAAATTTTTGGTTATGTGAAAAGTTTGCGGAGTGGACGGATTAACTCAAAACCAAATTTGTGTATCAATTCAGCACGTCCAACAATGATTCGGATTGATGGCGATCGCAGTCCCGGACAGTATGCAGGCAAAGTCGCAATGGAAAAAGCGATTGAAGTTGCTCGTCAGTTTGGAATGGCTGTGGTGGGAGTGAGTAATAGCAATCACTTTGGGATGGCGGGTTATTATACTCGCATGGCAGCAGAAGCAGGTACAATTGGCTTTGCAACTAGCGATACCAGTGCTGTAGACTTAGCTCCCTATGGAGGAACAAAGGCAAAACTGGGCAACAATCCAATTTCTTGGGGAATTCCTACAGGTACATCGCAACCTGTGATTTTAGACATGGCAGCCGGGACTGTGAGTGGAGGTAAAGTTAAGCACTTTGGATATCAAGGTTTACCGATACCTTTGGGTTGGGGGCTTACGGAAGCAGGAGAACCAACAGATAATCCCAAGCAGGTAGCAGTCAATTTACCAGCATCTTATAAGGGGTCTGGTTTGGCATTTGTGGCAGATTTACTGTGCGGTCCGTTGTTGGGTACTGCAGCAGCAATGTTTAAAAATAAAGCAATTCATGATGGTGCTAACGGTACCGGACATTTATTCTGGGTGCTTGATGTGGAGGCGTGGAGCGATCGCAAAGAGTTTGAGCAACAGGTGCAAGATGCGATCGCTTCTCTCAAAGAAACTCCCCGTCTAGACTCCAACCAGCCCATCTACTACCCTGGAGAACTAGAAGCAATGACGCGCCAAGAGCGAATGTTAACAGGTATTCCAATACCCCAAGCCTTAATTGAGGAATTGGCTGCTTTTTTCGGAGAAGAAAGTGTTTCTAAACTCATAGATTAAGCTAAAGTTAATAATTTCAGAGCGTCTCTTGAGAGCAGCCCCACGGGCGGCACACCACCCGCTACGAATGAAAGAAACACTCTTTCACCTACTCCCTACTCCCTACTTCCCACTCCCCTGTTTCTTGAGAGAATCCTCAAAAATCGCTCCTCTCCGTTCCAAGTCAAGCTTCATGTCTTCCGAAAGCCCCGTATTCCAGCCAAATCGAGCATCTTCCACATTAGCACCATGCAGATCGGTATAATTTAGGTTGGCACCACGCAAGTCAGTTCCGCTCAAGTTAGCCTCGCTCAGAAAGGCTCCCTTAAGGTTAGTCTCGCTGAGATTAGCACGACTGAGGTTAGCTTTGTAGAAATCAGCCGTGTACAAGCTAGCACGGTTGAGAATAACACCCCGCAGATCGGCACAACGGAGGTCAGCACCACGTAAAATTGCACCACGTAAGTCAGCACTCCGCAGGTCAATATTGGAAAGGTCAGCAAAAAGTAGGTTAGCGTTTCTTAGGTCAGCACCGCTTAAGTTAGTACCACTCAGCTTGGAACCACCGAGATGAGCACAAGAAAAATCTCTTCTTCCTGCTGAGTAAAGCTCTAAAAGCTCTCTAGAGTCCATGTTTATTTGTGATTTGGAGAAGTTGGTTCTTGCTCAATGGCAGGGGTGGTTTCGGTCAAGTTAAGCAGTGTCAGCTACCTCATGTACTGTAGTTCAACGCCTCAATTAGTGCGAAACTACGCAGCCACTTACATAACAAAGTAAGCCTAAAAGCGTATTGAAATGAACAAGATTGAGGACACTTTATTTTTTGTCCCGGAATTCCTTTTCCAAAGTTATACCATTTTGGATTTTAGATTTTGGATTTTGGATTGAGAAAGCCTTGCTTGGGCTTAATCTCGCCCGACTACTGTCGCATTCTTTTTTCAAATTGGTATGAGAGAATTACGACAATTGAGTTTTGGTAATAGTGGACACTTCGCTCAATTGGCACTTAGCTCTGTCAATCAAGTTGTCTATTTGCAGCAACTTCATTCTCCAAATCTTGGAGTGTAGCAGCCATGTCAACCGCTATTCCTGCAAATTTCATAAAATTTTTCTTTTTGCGGGAAGTTTGAGTAGCTTCCTGGTTGACCAGAGAAATCGTAATCTCTACCTCTTTGCCTTTAAATTCGGATAACCCGCTAAGTTCTAGTAAATCACTCGTAATTGTTTTTTTAATCTTCAAAACGTCCATATAGTCTTACCTGTTCGACTGCTGTATACACAATTTACTCCTAACTGCTTTTTATATCAATCAATTTAGGCAGTCCCGATGAAAAAATTTTCACCACCAATCATAAAAATTTCTCTTCCCCCACTCCCCATTGCCCCTTATCCCCAGAGGGGGCCCCGAGTTCCCCACTCCCTACTCCCTATTTTCTAGACAGTGTCAAGAAAAAGAACTTTGAGAGTTAATATGAATAATTAAGTTGTCCCCAAACTCAGAGGGAATTTCTATGATGTCACCAGGGTGACCTAGGCGCTGACGCGCTGCAAAGAATGCTGACTCCATACCTTGAGTGTAATTCAGCAAAAGGGGCTTTTGTTCTGGAGGCACGCGGCTTTCTATTTCATCTACTAATTGTCGCTTCCATTGATTTGTCATTTCCCATTTCACTCCCACACTTGGCATGACCATCACACATAAAGGTACCAGTTCCTGTTCCATAGGTCTGAGACTTTCTTCTAACACGCATAGCCATAAGTAAGCCTGGAACATATCTAAGTCACGAAGACAAGAGTGAGCGACGTCTGGATGACCCAAAGAGCCTCTTAAGCTACGATAATTGGGCAATAATTGTAACAGTCGGCAGTAAACTATTGAACTAATCTCATTCGCTATAGGGAACATTTGCTGAACTAGAGCTAAAGCTGGTGAACCTAGCTGATGCTTTGCGGCGGCGGCACAGACTCGCTGCCAGGGCATAGCAACTTGTTCTTCAAGGAACTTAAAGTAGGGACACAGCAGCACTTTCTCAGCTGGTGTCAACTGATTAATCAGTAACTGATTAGTGAAATTGAACAGCGTAGTCAGAAAACCAAGCACACGCTGCTCCTTTGCGATGAAATGTTGTTCCTGATACTTTAGTAAAGATTGTTCTAATTCATTGAACAACTTTTCTATGCTTGGTATTGTCCGTAACACAAGAGTCGTTTCTTCAGTATTACCTGAAGTCATTTGTTTGACTATAGGAGTGACAACAATACCAGACTGTTGTTGGTAAAAGGATAGTAACGTTTGATAAACTTTGCAGGCAAACTGAGTGATTCGCTGCTCCGCTTGAGAATCAATAATGTCAGGAATATATTCGTAGAGAGATTTTGCCTGTAACACTGCTTGATAACTCGTGCGCTCTAATACAGTCTTCAATAATTTAGCTGCTGTTAAGGCTCGAGCTTCTGGCCAAGCGGCTTTTACCAATTCTCCATAAAACTTAGGATTTTTGGAGAGAGAAGATACGTCTACTGTATAACGCTCTGCCCAAAGCTTAAGTAATAACTCGGTCGAAGGGGTTTTGGGAATGTTAACAGATAACAGCATAAATTAGTTTGCAAGTGACAACAGAACGTAAGTAGGTTGAGATGAAAAAATGTAACTGGAGAAGGTCGAAAAAGACAACTTTATAGGTTCAATCCACAGTTGTTGAACCTCGCCAAATGTTAGTTCGATAACTTAGGCGATTTTCGAGAAAAATTTTACTTCTGTAGGGGCGCAAGGCATTGTGCCCCTAAGATAGGTTACCTATTCCCCGGTAATTTATTTTTTGGAAATCATGTTAGGGATGTGCAAAAAATAAATTCGACCTATTGTAGGGCGTCCTTGCCCTTACCCGTTTGCTGACGGGCGAGGACGCCCTTACCACAAGAGATTTTTGTGGGTTTTGCCTGTATAACCGCAATTTCTAATCGCCAAGGTTAAGTATGAAATAAGACTTCTCAGACACCCTCTTAGAGGTACCAAATAAATCTGAGGATTTTCTGAGGTTTGTGTTTGTTCGGAATGACTGTAGTTAATTAGAAACACGGGCAATAAAATGAGTGTGCGTAGAGTTTGGTCTAGAATACAAACAATCTATCTGTGGATTGTTAGAGATTAAATATGTCAAGGTAGAAAAACAAATTACCTATGTCAGTAGTTGCCCTGAATCTCTGTATTTCTAAATATATCTTTAAAAATCTGCCATTGTCATCTATCTGGGGAATTTGCTTAAGTTGAGTTTGATTGTAGCCACATATACAAAAAATCTATCAACCAGTTCTAAGGGTTTCCTTCTCTTGATTGGCTGCGCTGCTTGGCTGTTGCTAGCAGAGTCTCTATAGCCCGCTCTTTTTGAGGATCTTTACCCTCTGCATATTCTAATGAGAAGGGAACGCTAATATCTGGCGCGACGCCTTTACCTTCTAGCCTTTGGTTCTCATCAATAAATACGTTGGCAACAGCTAAATAGAGGAAACTACCATCATCCATCAGAAAAAGACGACCAGCAACGACTGCACCCGTTGTTTTAGAACCAACAACAGGTCCTATTTTATGTTGCTGAAAACCATATGCCAGAATTTCCTTACTACTTCTGCTGCCTTCATTGATGATCATGACAGCAGGCTTTTTCCATTGAGGAATAAACGTATATTTTCTACCGTCACGAGCAACATTGGTAACACTCGGTCCGGCTTTTGCAGTGAATATGTTGAGATAGCTAATGTCTCCTCCACCCCAACCATCTCTTAAATCTAAAACTAAACCATCTGCTTCTCGGAGACGACCGTAAATCAGATCTTCTCGTAGCTGTTCCTGATCTGGATCGGCTGCATTTGACCAGATGTGAACGTAACCAATTTTTTTACCATCTCGCTCAATGACTTGGGTACTGGCTTGCTGTGCTGACCTAAACATCGTGGTTGCGTCTAGCATCTTGGGAATTACAGTAATTTTTTGGCGGCTGTTCGCATTACTGTTTCTTTGAATTAACAATGTGACTTTTTGACCCGCTTTACCAGCAAAAGACTCAAGGGGTTTGTAAGGGCGATCGCCTACACTGAGCAATTGGTCGCCCACTTTTAACTCTGCTGCTAAAGCAGGGCTGCCATCAAGTATAGTTTTGATAAAAGTTTTGTCGTTGATGTCTTTAGTAGTTATACCAATACCACTGTATTCAATCTTACCTTTTTTAAAAAACTTTCTTAACTGCTTTTGAAAATCAGGATTCCCTTCTTGAAAAATACCCAAAAGCTGATAATAAGCAGGTTCATCTTTTGTGTAGAAGCGAGTGTGAGATGTCTGCAACTCAGCAAGCATTTGATTGATAACGACAGCAAGTTCCTGGCTGGACTTGGTGCTTGCTGCGGATGATTCATACTTTTTCCGCATTGCCTTCCAGTCAACTCCATTAAAGTTGGGGTCGTAAAAGTTTTCGTTTACAGTTTGCCAAACTTTTTCAAAAATCTTTACTTGTGGTTGTGCAAGCATTTTAGGCAAGGGAGAAGCAAACCACAAGAGGAGTAAAACTGCAACACTCATTAATATTGCTACAGCTAACCTGTTTAACTGAGTCAGTCTGAGTCTTACGATCGCGTTGGTTCTCAAGTTTTCCATCTAAATTAAAAGTAGATGCGTAGCAACTTGTAGCACGACCATCTTGATGACTAATTAGTTCCATTCTATTCCAGTCGTTTCTTTCTCAAGCGATTCACCAACAACTCAACCTCTGGCAGTTTCATGATACTCACTAAAGCTGCAAAAACTCCTAATCCGATACTACTAGCAAGACTTAATTGTAACAACTGTCTCAGTATTCCTTCGCTACCCCAAAGAACTTCAAAACCCCAACTTGTGAGCCAACAAGCAAGCCCTGTTATTCCACTTATGCCAATTAAACCCAGTATGGGTAGACTCCATTCTCGCAAAGCTAAACCGTTGAGTCGGCGATGCAAGCACCATAACAACATGATAGTTGCTGTTAAATTCACTCCCATAGAAGCAAGAACTAAACCGGGTGCGCCAAAGGCTTTTACTAGAAAATAATCAAGTACTATATTCAGTGAAATATTTATTAAAGTTATGCGAAAAGGTGTTTGCCCATCTTCCAAAGCATAGAATACCCGCACTAATACGCTGACAAGAACACTGGTGAAAGCGCCTAAACCATAAGCCATGAAAAGAGTTGCCACAAGTTTGGATGCATGGGAGTCAAATGCTTGGCGCTCGTACACTATTCTTACAATTGGCACAGCTAAAGTTATCATCAAAGCTCCCAAGGGTAACATAGTAAGAGCTGTAATAATGATGCTTTGACGAATCCGCAGCTTTAATGCAAACCAATCTTCTGGCTTTGTTAATTGGGAAAATACTGTTATGAATGGTATTAATAAGGCACTCGTAAGAATACCTTTGGGCGTTTGAGCAAGTAGCCCAGCATAATTTAATGCCGCCGCCGCATGAGGAATATAAGAAGCGAAGAATAAGTCAACGTAAATGTTAATTTGGGTCATGCTGGAAGATAAAATAGCAGGAGCCATGACTGCGATCGCCTCTTTCACCCCTGGAGAATAAAAGTCAAAGCGCAGGCGTAGTCTCCCCATACCCTCCCGCCACTGCACTATCAATTGAACTACCCATTGCAAAATAGCACCTGCAAGAGTTCCACCAGCTAATACCAAGCCTCCTTGGAAAATAGGGAGTGGGGAGTGGGGAGTAGGGAGTAGGGGGTAGTCAGATGTATTGGCTGGGGTTCCCTGTTGTAGGACGAAAACACCCAAGCCAATGATGACTGTTAGACTAGATAGCATTGGGCTAATGGAAGGAAGCCAGTAATGTTGTGCTGCATTTAGAGTCCCAAAGCCAATACCGATAAACCCCGATAACATAGCGATGGGAGCCATTATCTGCAATTGTTGTGCAGCTAGGGTTCTAACTTGTGGTTCCAAACCAGGGGCTATTAAATGAGTGAAAAAATCTGCACAAACAATCAAACTAATAGTGACCAAAAGTAAGATGCAGCCAGTAAGAGTGGTGATTGTTTCTACCAAAGGAGCAGCTGTTGATTTTTCTCGCTTTGCTAAAACGCTCACCAGAGTACTATGCACTGGACCATTAATACCACCAAGCAAAACTAACAAAAAGCCGGGGATAATATAGGCGTAATTGTATGCATCAGCAACCGGACCAACTCCAAAAACTGCTGCAACACAAGCCGATCGCACTAACCCAAAGAGTTTGCTGATGAGAGTGGCGATCGCAACAATTCCCGCAATTCCAGCTAGTGAGCGCTTCATTTAAGAATTACAGTAGGTCTTTTGTGCTAATGTAGCATCTAGCACGAAAGGATTTTCATTTCCTTGAAATTCAGCGATCGCACGACTGCGTTCAATTTCAGTAGTGTCAGGAGGATCTTGCTGGTTCCATTGACACAGGGTTTGACGCTGTCTTTCAAAGTAGTTTGGGTCTACTGCGTTAGCGCGATCGCTATATATAGTATTGAAGTAAAACATTGCTCTAGCAATATTTCCTTTCACCTCTTCTCTAGGTTCAAATCTAGAAAATGCTGATTCGCTAAATTCATCAATTTCACTATTAGGAATCGTCCTTAAACGAACATCATCTCGATACCACTTCTCAGTACTTCGATCCTCAATTTCACTGAAAGGTTTGTTACCGCGATCGCTATTCACATCTTTTCGCGAGGGAAACAAATGGTGAAGGTCACTGCGGGCATTACCCTTATCAGCCCCTTTACTTTGAGGCCAAACGTGTTCGGTATTCTGTCCCAGCCTGTCAGCTTCCTGGCTGGTATCGCCGTCGCCTGTTAAACGAATTGAGAAACCAGCATAAATGTCTGTCACAATTCCGTCTCGATTATCAATAATACCAAACATCTGGTCTCTTGACCGATCGTAGTTCAAGTCTCGACTGGGCTTATACTCTTGAGCGAGTTCCTGAATTAAAGCCGCCGATGATGTTTCACTTTCTTGAACTTCAGGTGGAGGAGTTGGTACTTGAGCCAAGGGGCTGGCTTGTACTGGACTCATCCATACAAAAAATATGAGAGAAATGCTAACCAGTAGCAATTTGATGAATTTCATTTTTTTCAACGAAGTGTTTTCTGGAAATAGGCTGGTACATTGGAAAGATACCAGTTACTTCTCAATAGGTGCAAATCAAATTAACTTATGTACTTGCAATTCCCAAGTCAACCCTTTTCCCATCTTTCCAAAGAAGTCCTCAAAATCACCTCGATCAATTGTTGATAAGATAGACCAGCCGCACGAGCAATTTGAGCAAACGAACGCTGTGGATGCAAAGTAGCGTCTGCATTGATATCTAATAGATACGCCCGTCCATCTAGTGCTATACGAAAATCAAAAGTTGCATAATCTAGCGGTCTAAAAAACTTCATCAATTCCAAGGTGACATCACGCAACCCCTGTAGCTTTGAATCATCAAGATCGACTCCAATTTTCTGAAACTTTCCCTGACGCTTAGCTGACAAATCTAAAACTTGCTCATTCAGTGATTCACCCATGGCGTTGACTGTTTCTACTGCACCGATTAACAATGGTGAAGAATTGCCAACAATACCCACTGTAATCTCACGACCTGCAATAAATTCTTCACACAGTACTGGTACATGAAATAACTTACCTATTTCCTCCACTTGTTGACGGAGTACAGCCAATCCCTCTTGGTTATCAAATCTTCGCAATCCTAACGAGTAACCTTCACAACTAGGTTTCAAAATTGAGCTTGACCAAGGAGGTAAAGATTGAATATCCTCTCCTGTTTCATATCGATACCAAGAAGGTGTCGAAATTCCACGCCACTGTAACACGGGTTTGAGGAGATCTTTATTTAAAGTCAGACTTTTGACTGTAGCGTCACCACCAGTATAAGGAATATTTAATTGCTCTAAAATTGCGGGTGCTAGAGCGGTACGATTGCGGGAAAGAGTTCTGACTGAAAGGTTCCAAACAAAATCTGGGAGTTGATGAAAACGCCACCTTTCTAACAAATTATTTAAAGCGCCAATTTTATCTACTGTGTAACCTAAAGCTGTTAAACTTTCTGCGACGGCTTCCACTTCTTCTGGTTCTCGCCAGTGATAGTGCGTTTGTTCTTTTGCTGTTAAGTCTGACATGATGTCAGCCTCAAGCTCAAATAATAATCCTATGTCATTTGTCATTTGTTATTGGTCACTGGTCACTGGTCATTTGTTATTGGTCACTGGTCACTGGTCACTGGTCACTGGTCACTAGTCACTGGTCACTGGTCACTGGTCACTGGTCACTGGTCACTGGTCACTGATTAAGCCAACAAGTTTGCTCGTCAACTGGCAATAGTATCACTCCAGAGTTATCTAATCCTCGCCGCACCTGCTGCCATTTGGCTACTAACTGTATGGGTGAACCGGGAAGAATACCTACAAGTTCTAGTTTGCCGTCTTCATGAGTTAGGATATAGCGAAAGCGTTTGACGGGTCCACTGCACTGTTGACGAACTGTTTCTATTAACTGCATTCCTTCTACAATTGGCAGTTGAAAGTGAGTTGCATGCTTAACGGGACGTGGGTGAAAGATATATTGCGGAATAACGCTATAACGATGGAGTTTTTTGAAGAGTTCAGTTAAAGTATCTGGAGAGTCGTTAATACCTTTCATCAAAGCGATTTGAGAAGTTAGCAAACAACCAGCTTTTTGCAGGTTTTCTAAGGCGCAAATTGTTGCTGTGGAGATTTCGCGGGGATGGTCAAAATGGCATTGAATGATGATTTGAAATCGAGATTTATATTGATGCAGAACGTCTAATAGTTCTGGATCAGTGGTGAAACGACTGGGTAAGAAAGCAGGGAGTTTGGTACTGATGCGAATTTGCCAAATATGGGGAATTTGTGCGATCGCACTTAAAAGATTGGCTAGGCGGCGAGTGCTGGAAATCATAGGATCGCCACCAGAAAGAAGCACGTTGTCTATTTCTGGGTGTTGGGCAATATAAGCCAGTGCTTCTTGTAAATCCTCTATTGTCTCTTGTGTCAATACATCACGACTCATCAGCCGCCGACGAAAACAGTAGCGGCAATGTCCGGCACAAGCTTGAGTCACAATTAACACTGCTGTTTGGTCGTATTTGTGCTGCAAACCCTGTATAATTGTGGAAAGTTCTTCACCACTGGTATCAAAGTTTCCAGATTCATCCTTCTCACCTTCCGAAGGTAACAGCAGCAACCGCAGGGGATCGTCCGGGTTTTGCCAATTGATGAGATCTGCATAACCTTGGGGAACCATCATGGGAAAGTTCTGCTTTGCCTCAGTCACGCGATCGCGTTCTTCTGGTGATAAAGGCAACCAGTCTTCTGCTTGGTTAGATAACTTTAAACTTTCGATTAATTCGTCTTTCCAGCCTATCTCTACTAACCTAGTGTTCTGAGTGATATTTGTGTCTGTACTCGTCATTTGCCACTCTTTTGCTAAAGGGTTCCAATCTAATGTTGCAAGCTTCTGCTAATAAACACCGCACAAACACTGATATGCAACGAAGATGGAGTGAGCGTTGTTGTGGCATTCGCAGCAACAGATGAGTTTAGTGATTGTTCGATATCTTCAGTTTGCGCCATAAAACTCCTTATTTAAGAAGGAGATCTTACCATGAATTGATATGCGTTTCAGACGAGAAGACAATGGAAGCGGCGCAGTGTTCATTTTGAGGATAAGACTCATGCTTGACTTATACGATCTGATCCGAAACATTCAAAAGCGCCCTGCAATGTATTTGGGTCAACCCTCTATTTCTCATCTGCGAACATTTCTGGCTGGTTACTTCTTTGCTCGTCATCAACTGGGGGAACCAGAAACCAATCAGGAAAAGCACTTTGTCAATTTTCAAAACTGGATTCAGGAAAAGTTTAAGGTTACATCTAGTCAGTCTTGGGACAAAATCATCCTGTTTTTTTCACAGGATGAACATAAAGCCCTGGAACAATTTTTTGAACTCTTCGATGAGTTTTCCACAACTAATCAAAATGAAGCAACGCCTGTAATCGCCCAAACGGTTCACTCAACTATCAGGAAGAGTTAACTAATTGAGCCACTCCGCACAAGGAAGTCATGCCATCTTAGTCATAGGTACAGTAATCCCAAAAACCCGATAAATAAGTGCGAAACCGGGTTTCTAGATGTTTGAACTACTTATAACCAAAGTACTTGCGATCGCTCTTGCAAGACTCGTTTGTAAACATCCTCTGTTTGTTTTGCTAATTTAGGCCAACAGAAACGACGTTCCAAGTCTTCATAAGCATTATCAATCAGCCATTGGCGGTAGCCTGGGTTCTTTAACACTTCTAAAATTCCCCAAGCCAAGGAATCTGGATCGTTAGTATAAGTCACAATCCCTGTTTTGGTATGTTGCACAACTTCTGGAAAACCGCCTGTATCGGAAACAACAACTGGAACGCGTGAGGCAAAGCTTTCTAGAGCAACAATACCAAAGGGTTCGTAGAGACTTGGGAAAACAGCACAATCAGCAATTGTTTGGAATTTATCTAAGTAGTCATCAGAGATAAAGCCCGTGAAATAGCATTTATGCCAAATCCCTGTATCCCAAGCTTGCTTTTTCAGATGGTCTGTATTACCACCACCAATAATCACAAACTTAACATATCCTCCCATTTCCCAAAGTACTTTAGGCGCAGCACTGAGAAGCAAGGGTACACCTTTTTCATAGGTCATGCGACCTACATAGTAGACAATTTTCTCACCATCTTCAGCAAATTGACGGCGGAAATCCAGAGCGGGAAAATCTTGCTGGAGCTTTTTCTTTTCTGGTCGAATACCATTATAAATAACGTCAATTTTATTCCCAGGGCTGTGTAAAGCGTGTTCTACTTCCCGCTGCATATAGTCGGTACAAACGATGACTCGCCAAGCATTATAAACGAGTAGTTTTTCTTTGCCACTTATATACCTTTGTGTATCCGTGTAAATACCGTTATAGCGTCCGTACTCGGTAGCGTGCATCGTAGCGATTAGGGGAATTTTAAAATTATGTTTGAGAGCGATCGCCGCATCTCCAACCAACCAGTCATGAGCGTGGATGAGATCAAAAGAACCTTCTTCGAGTATTAGCTTACCACCATGATGACCCATACTCTCGTTTAAATTCACAACCCAATGAAAAAAATCATGACTGGGTGCGATTGGTATACGATGTACTCGAACTCCTTCCACCACCTCATACAAAGGAGCATTCCCAAATTCTGGTGTAATTAAGTGAATTTCATGTCCTAACGTTACTAGTTCCGGGTATAACTCTGCTACGTGACGAGAAATTCCCCCAACTATGCGAGGCGGAAACTCCCAACTCAGCACTAGTATTTTCATCTCCTACACCCTATCTTATTACAAATCTATAACTTTTTATCTTGACTCCAAAATCCAAATTTGGCTAATGCTGCAAACTACAAGAATTTATTTTTTGTTGTAGCATTATTTTCCACTCCCTATTCCCTACTCCCTACTCCCTAATTTTTGGCGAAAAGCCAACCACGCTTTTGTTGCTTGTTGGTCAGAAGTAGCCGCTTTCTTAAGTAAAATCACCCCATCTCTAAAATCAACAATTCCATATTCCCGATTGTTGGTCAGTTGGTCAATCAGCGTGACAAGTTCTCGCAGGAAACCGCGATCGCTCTTAAATGCTGCTTGATACTGTTGCAATTGCCACAGGTCTGCGATCGCATAATCTACTTTTATCACTTGACGCTCATCATTTCGCAATTCTAAAGCAGGCAAGCGAATAATTTCACGGCGACTGGAAAGATGGGGGACAAGATAGGTAGTAGCAGACACGCTTGCTTGGGGTGGAACTTGTGCCAACAATGGATGTATCTGCGCCACATGATACCATTGTTGAGGTAAGGATACATATACCCAAGGTTGAAACGAATCTGGTAGTAAAAAATAAAATGCTCTGTTTAAAGCAGAACTACTTGAAGTGAAAGAAAACAGTAGAGAAACACAAATACAGCCAATCCAAAAACGGCGAAATGACGGTTTAAATGCTTTTGGATGCTTATACCACCAAAGGATTGCCCCGTAAAATAGCCCAGGAACCACAGTTAAAGCATAGCGAACGTTAATCGCTAGGACTGTATCACCTTGACCTAAAAATAGTTTTAGCAGGGGAAAGCTTGCTATCATCCAAGCCGCCGGAGCAACAATAGGTATAAACGCTAAAGGCAACCAGTGACCCAGTAGATACTTGATAGTACGGTCTACAGGTGTAACTAGTTCTACCAATAAGCGCCAAGGGTTACTAATCATACCCCAGATAATTTCTAAAGTGGAAGCTTCATTCCCATCCGCATATTGCCCAAACCGTTCCAACATAAAACGCTGGGAAATATCCTTGGAAAACAGGGGCATGATTGTATTAGTAAGAACCAAGATATAACTGAAACTCAAGGTACAGACAGCAAGCCCAGCACGGGGAAAGCGTTTGCTTAAAATCATGTAAACGCCAACGCCAAATAAGCCGATACCAGCATCTTCACGAACCGCCAAAATCAAAACAGCGAGTAACCAAAATGGTTGCCACCAGCGCTTTTCCATTGCTAGAAGCAACCCGAAGACAAACAATGGAATTTGGCTGATGTCGTGAAAATTGCTTAAGGTGGGACCGATAACAGCGTTAGCCCCGTAGAAACTAGCAGTTATCATTACTGCCAGGGGTGGTTCTAAGTAATGTCGCGCCAACAAGTACAACACCAGACCCGCAGCAGTAATAAAAATTACCTGGAAAACGACTAAAGTTGCCGGGGAGGGAAATAAAGCATATATTGGTAGCCAAAGTAACAACGCTGGAGTAAAGTGTTGACCCAGGCGATGATAATAAACAGTGGCAACTTCTCCAGCGTGAACAACATTAGTTGAAAGACTTGAGGAAAGGGAACTTTGGAAGAAGCGTCCGTGAAGGTTATTCCAGAAAACTTGGTTAAAAATGCCTTGGTCAAAAGAGGCGTAAAAACTGTAGTAACGATTTAGGGTAACAAAGAGACAGAGGACAAAGAAGATTCCCACCAAGGGAAGTATTGTTTTAACATCAGTTGGAACCACTGGTTTCAATTCTGAGGCGGTTTGCAGCTTTTTTCGCAATCTTGAGAGCATCACTCGTTTACCCTGACTGTAAGAAACGGGGCAATCAATTATTGTAAAGCGTTATGACTCTGAAACTCTAACAACAAGAGTTGCCGATTTTTTCTCATGATGCATTTAATCTGAGAGATGTTTCTCACTCCCATAATAAGTGGTACACAATACCCCTATCAATGGACAATAAATGGAGTTGGTTATTGTTCCCTAGTTACAAATGCAGACCTTACTCGCTGACGCTCAAAATTTGCTTTCTGACCTCATCGCCCGCTACTCACCAAGCGTAGATTATCTGATGATTCGCCTTGAAGAAGCTGAAGGAACTGATATCTTGTTGCGTGGCGACAAGGTAGAAACTCTTAGCGAAGGGATCTCAATTGGCGGACAGATTCGTGCTTGTTATAAAGGGGGATGGGGGTTTAGTAGCTTTAACCAGCTTTCCACAATTCGCGATCGCATAGAAGAAGCCATTGCTGCGGCTAGAATTGTCGGCGATGAGGAGACTGTATTAGCTTCTATTGACATAATACAAGAAATATGCGTGTTGCCTCTAAGGGGAACCGATCCCCGGCAAATTCCGCTCAAACAGAAAAAAGAATTGTGCGATCGCTACATGGACTTGCTCAGAGGTGTTGACTCACGCATTACCACCACCTCAGTGCGTTATGCTGACAGCACTCAAAGAGTCATCATTGCCACCAGTGAAAAAACCTATATTGAGCAATCTTGGGTAGATATGGAAATCCGTTTTGCTGCAACAGCCAGAAATGGAGAGACGGTACAAACGGGAAGGGAAACCTCAGGTTCGCGCAAAGCCTTTGAAGATTTAATGACTCTAGATGAACAAGTAAAACTTGCAGCACAAAGAGCAGTTGCAGCGTTATCTTTGCCATCAGTCAAAGGAAATACTTACACTGTAGTGATTGACCCCATTCTCACCGGGTTATTTGTCCATGAAGCCTTTGGGCATCTTTCCGAAGCAGACATGGCTTACGAAAACCCAGATTTATTAGAAGTGATGACCATTGGGCGGCGGTTTGGTCCAAAAGAGTTGCACATTTTTGATGGTGCTGCGCCAGATGGGCATCGCGGTAGCTATTTTTACGACGATGAAGGCACACCAGCAACCACAACACAGTTGATTCAAGATGGCGTATTGGTGGGGCGCTTGCATTCCCGCGAAACAGCAGGCAAATTGGATGAAGAGCCTACGGGTAATGCGCGGTGTCTCAACTATCACTTCCCTCCCATTGTACGGATGACCAATACCTGGATTGAAAGGGGTAAGACGCCCGTGGAGGATTTATTTAGTGAGATTAAAGAAGGAGTTTATGCGCGTAACTGGTTGGGTGGGATGACGAATGGGGAGATGTTCACCTTTAGTGCAGGGGAAGCGTGGATGATTAGAAACGGTAAAATTGCTGAACCTGTTAAAGATGTGACGCTTTCAGGGAATGTTTTCCAAACTCTGGCAGATATTGAAGTGATCGGTGATGATTTTTACTGGGATGAATCTGGGGGTTGTGGTAAAGGCGGACAAAATGGTTTGGCTGTGGGTTGTGGGGGACCCAGTTTACGGATTCGTGATGTGGTGGTTGGGGGTGAAGTTGGGTGATTTAAGGCATATCGTGAAGTCAAATTCCCGGCCCGTCACTATACCTCAAAAATCCTCCACTTTTAAGGATTTCCAAGAAATAAATTATCCCTCTTGTGGGACGGGCGTCCCCGCCCGTCCTCTACTGGTGGCGGGCGGGACGCCCGCACCACAAGGAATTCTGGGATATTCTTTTATTTGGAAATCCCTTAGCGATCGCATATCGTAAAGTCAAATTCCCGACTTGTCATTGTACCTCAAAACTACTCCACTTTTAGATGGTTTGATATCAAAAGTGACGATAATCTAAGAGGAGAGATAGCAGCGTCGGTACACTAAGAGGTGCTCTCTGTGTCTTTATGTTTTTTTTAAAATTCAACTTCTTTCATTATCATTTTCTTTAGATTGACTTTATAAAGTAACAATAAATCTTCATTGACTGATTCCGTAGATGCTAGTTTTATTAATTCAGTAAATTTTAGGATTTACCAAAAATAAAAAATAGAAAATAATTGATGAACGAGTTAAAAGTATTCTTTTATTTCGCTCGCAGTCGCACAAAGCATTACATTGCATTAAATACTTATGCATCTACCCATTATGCTATTTATTGAAGGATTTATGATAGCTATTGAACAAGCTTTTCTTGAGCGAAACTGCCCAAAATTTGAGAGAATATTGTTGTTGCTGCCCCGGTAAGGTGAGGCGAAGGGCTGTAAAAACTAGCGATCTCCCGACTGCAACAAATTATCTTATCGGTTGTTGAGTAGCGGTTCTAATGTTACTAAAACGCAAATTTTGTTTTGCCTGAAGAGTTGCCCTTTCAGGTAACATTGGCACCACTGCTGAATCTATCAGCCCTACTTTAAATGCAGGCACTTACTATATCCGAGTCTATCCCTATGGTGGTGCCAACACTAACTACAACTTGAGCGCATCAGCAACAATCAATGACTTTGCTGGAAACACTCTCAACAATGCACGTCAAATCACCCTAAATTCTACAGCTAGCACCTACAGTGATTGGGTGGGTAGCGCTGACACCAACGACTACTACCGTTTCAACCTTAGTCAAACTAGCAACTTTAATCTTGCTCTCAATGGTCTTGTCACTGATGCAGACGTGCAGTTGCTTGACAGTAGTGGCAACGCACTTGCTAGTTCAACTAACGGTAGCACCACTGCTGAATCTATTAGCCGTACTCTGGATGCAGGCACTTACTATATCCAAGTCTATCCCTATGGTGGTGCCAACACCAACTACAACTTGAGCGTGTCAGCAACAATCAACGATTATGCTGGAAACACCCTCAACAATGCACGTCAGATTACCCTAAATTCCACAGCTAGTAGCTATAGCGATTGGGTAGGTTCATCTGACACTGATGATTTCTATCGCTTCAATCTTAGCAGTAACAGCAGTGTGAATCTTACCTTAAATGGTTTGATTGAGAATGTTGATGTGCAATTGCTCAATAACAGTGGTAATGTGCTTGCTAGTTCTACTCAGAGTGGAGTAGTTACTGAATTTATCAACCGCAGTCTAGACGCAGGCACCTACCATATTCGAGTCTATCCATACAACGGTGCTAACACCAACTACAATTTGAGCGTGTCAGCAACAATCAATGACTTTGCTGGAAACAACCTCAACAGCGCACGTCAGATAACTCTCAATTCTACTAGCAGCACTTATACTGATTGGGTGGGTAGCGCTGACACTAACGACTACTACCGTTTCAGCCTCGACACTACTAGGAGCTTAAATCTTGCCATGAACGGTTTAAGTGGGAATGCTGATGTGCAATTGCTTGATAGCAGTGGGAATGCGATCGCCAGTTCAAGTTACGGTAGTAGCGGAGGCGGTGGGTGTGCTCAAACCCTATCAGCAAGAACTGCTTCTCAAAGGCCTTCAATCCCTGATAGCGACAAGACTTCCCAAAAATCTAAATCTACCCCTGAATCCGCATCTGCATTAGGGCTGCTGGCACTCGCAACATGGGGTGTAGCGAAAGCTCTGAAAATTCGTAAAGACAAACAGTCGTGAACCACCTTTACACTCTACTGTTTTCCCTCAGCATAATTCTCATCAATCCTTGGGGAGTAACGCGAGGGGAAATCTGGACTCAACCAAAAGTACTCGTCATCCTGCTCACCTGCATATTCAACTTCTTAATTCTGTGGTCAGAAAGGTCTCAACTCAAGATTCCCCAGAATTGGAAAATTAGCAAGCTGTTGTGGGAGATATTTCTCGGTGTTGGACTCATCTCAACTCTTACAAGTCCTTTCCCCCTACACTCCCTACTCGGTCAAGAACAGATGGGTGATGGGTTGCTCTACTGGGGACTCATTGCTATCTTCACCCTCAGCAATACCCTACTGCTCAGACTGCATCCAGAACTAGCCCGTTCTCAACTCACTGGTTTAGTCATTGGCGGTGTCGTCCTGGCGCTCAGCATTTTCTCCCAAGCCCTTAACTGGAAAATCGACTACACTGCCACATCAGGTCAACTTCTCAGAGATAACATCTTAGCCAGTACTATTTTCCAAAACCAACAGCCAATCGGTTTGTACTCCCATAGGGGTCATGCGTCATTTGTCCTAGCAGCAACGGCAGTCATGACACTTGTGGGTTGGCAGTGGCAGTGGAAATGAATTTGCGGGATAAAGAAGACCAGCTTTTAAAAACCTTGTCTGAACAGATATTAGACGAAGAAAAGTCCTTTTTGGAGGAAGATTCTTTGGAAAAGATTATAGAGCTTGTTGACGAATGGATATCTGATGACTCTGGGTACGATGAAACAGTACTTCCTGAGATTAAGGCAGGGCTTAACCAGAATCGGTTGGTTGAAAAATAGATGAAAAGATCTGTACTACTGGATTCGCACCCGAATAGCGAAGTGACGCACCCAAAAGGAGATCCGAGAGTTAAACAATGGTTACATTCCTTGCAAGAATCTGGCGTTGTTATACGAGTACCAGAAATAGTTGACTACGAACTTAGGCGTGAACTGATTAGGGGAAAGAAACAGAAAAGTATTGAGCGCCTTGATAAACTTAGTCAATTTCTTATTCCATTGACAAATGAAACGATGCGACAAGCAGCAGAACTATGGGCAGAAGTGCGAAACCAAGGGAAACCAACTGCGAGTAAAGATAGTTTGGATATAGATGTAATTCTTGCATCTCAAGCCACTCTTCAATTGCCAAATTTTGATGAAGTTACCATTATAACAACCAATGTTAAGCATATATCACGTTTTGAGAAACCAAGGTTGTTTGTAGTAGATTGGGAGCAAACTTTAAACAGTATCGTGTCTTAAAAAAAACGTGCTAATAATTAGCTCAGTCAAATAGTACAAAAGTTGGATGATACAGCGCTCACATATCAAATCATATGATGTCCGCCAAATCACCCATAATATAAATCAGAATACAGTTGAGTGCGATCGCTTCGGCCAAGACGAGTAACAATCGAGCCACATCTGAGCCTAGAAGAACTGGAAAGAGGTTACCGACAAGCCAAGGAGCCGCTCGATCGCGGACACACTACCAGATAATTTGGTTGTTAGCCAAAGGTATAGGGACTGAAGAAGTGGTAGCAGTCACAGGCTATAGCCGGAGTTGGATTTATATCATGTCCGGTTGCATACCCATAGTTAGGGCAGACACACCAGACACGGGGACAAGGGAGAAATTTTTCTTATGGTCAATCAGCCGAACTTGATATAAAAAGGTTTTTAGAAGCGGTAGAGCTATAAGAGTGTGATTGTATTCAGTATTTTATTAATAAGTGTATTTTATATCTATCTGATATACCCTTGAAAGCATATGTTTTTTAAAGCATAATAAATGAATGAACTGGGTAGTTGAATTTCATGATGAATTTGAGCCAGAGTTTAATGCCTTGCCTTTTGAAGTACAAAAAATGGTACTCGCTATGGCAGGTTTGCTAGAACAATTTGGTTCACAGCTAGGGCGTCCACACGTTGACACCCTTAAGGGGTCACAGTACTCCAACATGAAAGAGTTGCGGTTTAACGCGGCTGATGGTGTTTGGCGGATAGCATTTGCTTTTGATCCGAAGCGATCTGCAATTTTACTGGTAGCAGGTGATAAATCTGGTATTAGTAAGCGCTTGTTCTATAAACAACTCATCAAGAAAGCTGATGCCCGGTTTGAGATGCATTTATCTCAATTAGAGGATGAGTAGGTTCTGTATGGGAAAAACTTTAAGAGAAAAACTGGCAGAATTATCACCAGAAGATCGAAAAGAAGTTGAGCAGCTCACGAGTGAGCTTATAGCTTCAGAAATGACACGACAAGAACTTAGACAAGCGAGAAAAATAACCCAGAAACAAATAGCAGAGTGTCTTCGTATCGATCAAGGAAATGTTTCTCGTATTGAACAGCGCACTGACTTGATGCTTTCTACCTTGCGAAAGTACATTCAGGCAATGGGAGGCGATTTACAAATTGTTGCTGTATTTCCTGACTCGGAGCCTATTGCTTTAGTAGGATTTTCAGAAGAAGCATCGCATACCTTAGCTGACTGGTGAAGAAGGTATGACCTTGTTGCGGGGTCCATCGCACCCCCAACTGGGCCAAAAGTGTTAAAGCCAGTTACCGCTTAGAATAAACGGTGCTCAGTAAGCAGGGCTTTAATTAAACGTTGTCGCCAAATCATTGATCGGGCTGATTTTGTTCGTGGTTTAACCAATTTTTATTGGTGGTCTGAACTGGCTGCTTAATTATGGGTAATTTGCCGATCATCATATCAAAACCTGTTACAGGGTTAATGTTTAACACATTTTGTGGAATGCTGCACCAGCAGATATGTTATTGCATAGGAGAAGCAAAAAAAGTACCGGACATAGCCATAGAAGTCGTTGTGACTAGTGGCAACATAAGAAAATTAGAGGTTTACCGACGCCTAGGAGTTTCAGAAGTTTGGTTCTGGGAGAGATATCAATTTAAACTGTACCACTTACGGGACAATCCAGAAGCTCCTCAAGCCACTCTTTACCCTGACACCTATGGGTACGAGCAAATAAAATCAAGCGAGTTTTTGCCGCAGTTAGATATTTCCTTACTAGAACAATGCATCTCAATTTCCGACTCCATTCAAGCAATTGATGAATTTGAGCGAAACATTAATAAGGAATAAGCGAGAGCAAGAAGTAGGATGCTACATTTAAGCTAACGCTTTGCAAAACGAGGAACCCATACATGACACCTTCTGTAAAGCATGGTTCAACTATAGGTAAAATACCACCTTTAGAAAGTGGCGATCGCCTCACGCGCCCCGAATTTGAGCGCCGTTATACAGCAATGCCGCACATTAAGAAAGCAGAATTAATCGAAGGAGTTGTGTACGTGGCGTCCCCCCTAAGATTTAAAAGTCATGGACAACCTCACGGGCAATTGATTACTTGGTTGGGGGTTTATCAAGCTTCTACTCCTAATGTGGACTTAGCGGATAATGCCACAGTACGCTTAGATTTGGACAATGAACCGCAGCCGGATGTTGTGCTTTTAATTGATAATCAATTAGGGGGACAAGCACGCATTAGTGACGATGATTATATTGAAGGCGCACCAGAGTTAGTTGCAGAAGTTGCAGCGAGTAGCGCATCAATTGATATGCACGATAAAAAGTGGGTATACCGTCGTAATGGCGTACAGGAATATATTGTCTGGCAAGTTTTGGACAATAAATTCAACTGGTTTAGCCTACAAAACGGTGAATATGTCCCTTTGGAAGCGGATATAAATGGGATTATCAAAAGTCGAGTTTTTCCCGGTTTGTGGTTAGCTGTGTCAGAGATCCTAACAGGAAATATGACTCAAGTTTTAGCAGTACTACAGCAAGGGGTAAGTTCTTCAGAACACCTGACTTTTGTTCAAAAGTTGCTGCAGCATCCTCAGTAAGGGGCTGCAAGATCCACGACTTCTTTGAGAAGTCGGGGATCTGAGCAAACTTTCCTCGGTTTCACTGCATCAAGTTTTCCCACCAACCGAGCAAAGAATGATTTCTCTGTGGTATGTATCTTCCTTTGGTTCGTATAGCACCAAGTACGGCGCGTAATTCAGTTGAAGTAAGATTGGCAACTTCTGACCAATTCTTAATTATTTCTAGTGTTGATAAAACCTGTAAATGTGGTGCTTCTTTTTGAGAGAATGAGACTGCTTTTTTATCATCAGTAGCAATTGCCAATCCTCGAATTATCGCAATGGCACAGGTTGCAGACTCGCCATCATCTCCTAGTTCAAAAGCATAGTTTACAAATGTTTCTTCCTCTAATTCTGATTCAAAATCTACTACTAAAAGTAAACCCTGTGTAATAGCTGTCTCAAACTGAATTCTAGCTTCTTTCTCCTCGTCTTTGAGACGTTGAAGTGTTATGAGTTCTTTATCTCTTACAACTTTAGTAACTACAACTTGGGCAGGGATAGACCTCAAAATTGCGATGAAATAACCTGAAGCGCAGAAGTTCAGAATGCAGCAAGCGTCAAGAACTAAGTGGGAGTGACTAATTTGCATAACTAAGTCTCCCAAAATCTCTATGCTTGCCGCAGATCGTTAGGAGCAGTTTCTTCTATCATCCCGCTCGAATGCTCCCGCAATGTTTCTGCAATGCGCCGAGCTTCCAAGCGATCGACGCCAAGGAAATTTGCAAACCGCCCTTCAGTAATCAGTCCCCGATCTAAAGCCTCAATTGCAAGATGCTGATAGTGAATGGGCACTATATCAATTCGCTGTTGGATTTCTTCTAAACCTAGCTCTTGTTGTACCTTCCTTACTTTCAATCCTCGATCGCGCAACCGATCCCAAGTACCAGATGGCAAAAGCCTCATCTCTTCCAACCGATAAACAAGAGCTTCTATGGATACACCATAGTAGTGAGCAAGAGTGAACAAATTAGTTGGAGTGAACTTGTTATGGGTACGATACATATCATTAAATCGCCTAAGCAAACCACTTGTAGGCATTAGAAAATATTTTGGAAAAGCCTTAGCTAGTCGCTCACTCTCCGGGATTCTCTGATATTGCCCCTCGAAATCAACTACAGGCTTTCGTCGATGAGTAAGAAAATGCAGGTATCCATGCGCTATCAACCAACGCCGCCGTTCTTCAGTGCAATCTAAATTAATCGCTATACAGCCACCAAGTTGCTCGTCATAGCTATAAATTTCCGAGTATTTTGTTGGCATTTTTAGGTAAAAAATTCGGATACCTACACTCTGTTCTAGAATATCTCGCAGGAGCGGAATAGGACCGTCTCCAAGTCCAAGTCGTTGCCGTTCTGCGATCGCAATGCTTTCCGCAGCAGCCTCTATGGGCATATTTGTTAGGTCATACTCTTGAGGGTAGTTCCGAGGAAGCGGAGCATCCATAATCTTCTCAAGCTCTAGATAATTGCGACATAGCTCCTCTATTCGCTGAATGGTCGGGTTGATTTGCCCGAACTCTTGCTCGCTAAGCTTATAGGCGGCTCGAAACTGAACCTCGAAAGGCTCAACAACAAGACCTTGTCGAACAAAGTCACTCACATCTCGCCCGTAAGCACGAGCCAGTTTAATTAACTCATTTGGCTTGAGACGACGTTCTCCTTTTTCAATAGCAACGATAGTAGTACGTGCAGTATCAATAACCTTCGCTGCATCCGCCTGAGTCATACCGCACTTCTTACGCGCCTGTTGTAAAAGTTCTCCCAGTTTGCGTAGATCGATATTGTCCAGAATGTTGGTAGCCATAGCATTTCTGGCAGTTGGAGTTTGTTTGTACTCTCAAGATAGTTTCTTGTTTTGACATTGTCAATATATAAGAGTTTTTTTTAAAAAAAATGTCAAAACGAGATGTGAGTGAAGGCTATATCTGCCCTAAGTTGCAAAGCTTTGTGTTCTATTGGTTCAGGAGCAGTCGAATCTGCAATTACACAGATTGGCGCAAGAATTAAAATTTAAACGGTTGAGCACGCTGATTCATCGTCTGTTTTAAAACTTGTGTCACGATCGCAGGGTGGAAAAATGCGGTGGGTGGTTTAAGCAAATGTGTGACTTCCAGCAGAACTCTGTAGACAAACGCATTGTGGACTGCAACCAACATAATTTGGTCGAGATACAAGTGCATCAATCGGGTTATCAAGCCTGGTTGTTTTCCTTTAGTGGTTGACCACCGAAAATCATCGCCAGTTGCCATCAGCCACGGTAGAGTACTAACTTTGGCTAACTGTTTTTGAAAGCGATGAGCCAAACCTTTAGATTGGTTTTTTTGCTTAAGGCACTGGTCTAGAGTTAAAGCACCGAGAGATGCGACAGTCATGCCCTGACCGTAGATAGGATTGAAAGCACAAAAAGCATCACCTAACACAACCAAATTATCAGGGAAACGTGACAATCGCTCATAGTGATGCCAGCAGTTTTCTGTGCGGTGATAACCATAGATGGGGGAGAGGGGTTGGCTATTTTTAATAACTTCATAAATTTCTGAGCTACGCAGGCTTTGGGCAAAGTTAAGAAAACCAGCCTCATCTGTGGGGGGATAGTCTCCACCTATACCAATCAGGCTGACTAAAAAGCGATCGCGTTCACAAATTGTAACTAGATTGAAGTGGTCTGCTAACACCCGTGCAGCTAGTAATCCAGCAATACTGCCACCGATGACGATAGCATGAGAGCTACTGTTAACAGTTTTTTGTGCGACCCTATCAATCGCTGTTTTTAAAAGAGGCATATTATTTTGAGAGTGAAATCTTATCAGTAACAACTCGGAATCTAGACTGGGGGGTGACGGCGGCGGTGGCATTTATGATGCTGGCGTATCGTGATAGTGAACTACAGCAAAATCTGTTCTGGTGTACGCAGTTCGTGATGGCTACTTAATTAATATGTGGTAACGATATAAACGCTGTATCAACCTGCTTGAGAAGCATTTCCAAAGTGGAAGAGTTATCTAAAATCACATTTGCATGAGCAGCTTTTTCTGTAATGGGCATTTGGCTGAGAATCCTAGCTTGTGCTTGCTCTAAGGTTAAATGGTTCCGTTGCATCAATCTTTCTAATTGCTGTTCTTCAGAACAACTAACTACCCAAATTTCTGTCACTAAATCTGTCATTTTTGCTTCAAATAGTAAAGGTACAACTAAGACTAATGTTTGTGCAATTGATATGGCTATTTCTTGCAAAAAGCGATCGCGCACGTAAGGATGAATCAAACCCTCTACCCAGTTGCGTTCCTCTTGATTGTGAAAAATTATCTCTCCCAGTTTCTGACGGTTGAGGCTACCATCTACCAGTAAAATTTGTTCTCCGTAACGTTGAGCGATCGCTTGAAGAATTGGCGTACCCGTAGATACAGCATCTCTAGCATAAAGATCTGCATCTAAAATCGTTAAATTGTAAGCACTAGCCAAATAATTAGCAACAGTGGTTTTGCCCGTGGCTATACCACCAGTTAATCCAATAATATGTTTACTCATCTATCCAAATCCACTTCTGGGAATATTGTTTCCTCTTGCATATAAAATGAAAAAAAATTTACAAATATGTAAAGACGCGCCATGGCGCGTCTCTACGAAGGATGTTATTAGGCAAATTTGTCCAAGCGAGTAGTATTGGATAACAGCGCGATCGACTCGTTTGCTACTGTGTTACTTGTTCTGTTAGCTTTTCCTTATCCAGACGACGCTTTCTTGCATATAACTGGATAGTTGCTGCCATAAAAATCACTAAACCAACAACAACCCAAGCCGTAATATCGGTAGGGAGATTATTCTTGAACACAGCTAGCAGGACAATCACCACCAACATTACTGTCGGTGCTTCATTCAACGCCCGCATTTGCTGGCTACTCCATTTGCATTCATCCTTTGCCAATTGCTTCATCAGGCGCTTGCAGTAATGATGGTATCCCAACAACAAAACGACAAATCCTAATTTGACGTGCAACCAACCTTGCTTGAGAACTTCCGGTTCCGTAGTTAATAAACCGATTGCCATTGCTACCGTCAAGAACATCCCTGGATTTGTGATGATGTTGTAGAGACGCTTTTCCATGATTTGATACTGATTTTTTAGTATCGTCCGTGCGGGTTCTGGTTCTTCATTAGCTTCCAGATGATAGATAAAAAGACGTACCAAGTAGAACAAACCAGCAAACCAAACCACTATTCCAACAATATGAAAAGCCTTAAACCAAGAATAAGCCATGAATCTTTATCTCCGTCAAAAGATTGTTTTGGCACAAGTGAATAATTTCGAGGTGCTATATAGCAATCCTATCTAAATTTGTGAATTTGTCATTTATCATTTGTCCTTTGTCATTTGTCCTTTGTCATTGACCACTGGTCACTGGTCACTGGTCACTGGTCACTGGTCACTGGTCACTGGTCACTGGTCACTGGTCACTGGTCACTGGTCAAACACGCACAAAAGGTAAAAGGTCTTGAAGAATAGGTTCTGAATGGTGTTCTTGTGGATAGTGTCCACCGCCATTAAGTTTAATTAATTCACCTTGGGGTAGCGTATTCACAAAATTTTGTGCTATGTCCACGGATAACCAAGGGTCAGTGGTACCCCATTGAACTAAAATTGGCTGTTGCCATTGTTTAAAACCTGATTCGATTTCCGCCATTGCTGTGTTTAACTGCAAATTGCGAATCGTTGCTAAAAGACTTCTTCCAGAAGCAGAACTTTTCAAATAAGGTTTGCGGTAAACGTCTAAATCGCTATCGTTTATGACATACCGACTCCCACCTTCTAGAGTGCGATCGACAAGTAAGGGGTCTTGAGCGATCATCTCACCTGCTAAAGGCAAACCTATTTGTTGAATTTTCCAAGGCAATTTTGCCTGACTGGAAACTGGTGTATTCAGTATAACTATATTGGCAATTTGTTCTGGATGCCGCAAAGCATACTGCAGTCCAACAGAACCTAAAAACCCTTGCACAATCAGGGAAAATCGTTCAAGTTCTATGGCTTTGATAAATGCTTCTAACGCCTTAATAAAAGTATCAGGTGTGTAAGCAAAATCTCTTTTCTCAGGTTTGGCTGAAAAACCAAAACCAATCCAATCTGGTGCAATGGATTTGGTTCCTTGTTCTGCTAAAGCTGGCATTATATTGCGCCAACTATAACTTTGTGATACTAGGCCATGTAATAACAACACGGGAAGCAAATCTGTTCTACCAACTGGTAAAGATTCACGATAAAACCACTCTAAAGACCCTGCTTGAATTTTGTTTTCTGTTATTGTCATTGTGATTTTAAATGCCTCACGCAAAGGCGCAAAGGCGCAAAGTTTAAAAGGTATGAAAAGTTAGCACGCACAGACAGTTTGTGTTTGTGTAGATGCGAATTCTATTCGCTCTTGCGATCGCAAGATAGGCGTTATTTCGTTTTTTCAATCATCTCACGAATCGCGCAAGCAGTTGCTGGTGCCAGTAAAACGCCGTTACGGTAGTGACCTGTTGCGTATAGGACGCGTTCGCATCCCGGTAACTGACCAATCGCTGGTGCAGGGCGTCCTTCTGGGCGCGGACGCAATCCCGACCACGTGCGGGTAACTGTGGCTAGTGCTAATTCGGGACAAAATGCGATCGCTTGTTGTCTGACTGATTCCAACAGTTCTTTGTCAGGTGCTATCTCCTGACTATCGGTCGGAAATTCTACAGTTGCGCCTATCCAGTAATCGCCACCACCAACGGGAACGATGTGGACATCATCTCCGGTGATAACTGGTTGAAAGTTGGGATTTCCAAGAGTTGATGTCAAGCGAACTTGTAAAGCTTGTCCTAAAACTGGGCGGATATCAACCGCTTGCTTTAATTGTACCAGTAGAGGAGACGAACCCAGCCCTGCTGCTATAACTAACCAATCGCAAGGAATTGTTCCTTCTGTTGTCTCTAGGTGATAGTCACGCTCATCACCTCGCCTTTCAAAGGATTCTATACCCAAAACATCAACACCGAATTTAAACATCACACCATGATGGCGTGCAGCATCCACCAAAGCCAAAGTCAGTGCTGTAGGATCGATTTGGCGATCGCGAGGAGAGTAAACAGCACCAATAGCTTTGTCATTGTTAACTTGAGGACACAACTGCTTGAGTTTTACCGCATCCCAAATTTCTAAGGGAAAACCCTGAGAGTGCCGAATTTCTTGTAACTTTTCCCACTCGGCTGTGTTATCCCCCAACAAGCAAAGACGGAGAATGCCTTGGCGATTAAAAAGAATTTGACGACCCGTAAGGGCTTCTAATTCAGGAACGAGGGTTTCATAACGCTCAAGGCTTGTTTGACGCATTCGCCAAGCATTGCCTTTGACTTTTTGGCTAATAATACCCATTAAAACGCCTAAAGCTGCCCCTGTAGAGGCTTGAGCAGGTGGTTGGCGGTCAACAACAGTAATGTTTAGCCCTTTAACTTGGCTGAGTTCATAAGCAATTGCTGCTCCAACCACACCACAACCGACAATCAATACTTTCATCTCTTTTGAGGAGTGAGGGAGTGAGGGAGCGAGGGAGCGAGGGAGTAAAATTTTCCCCATCTCCCCATCTCCTCATCCCCTTGTCTACTCCTTCACCTTATCAGGTGCTAACTCTCCTCAGCCTGAGTACTGGGTTGAGGAACAAGTTTGAGGAAGTTCTCAATATCAGTAAATGCCGTTTGAGAGTTAATCACAGCTTGTTGATAATTTGCGACCTCAGCGGCTTGGTCAACTTTAACCAGGTGGTCTAACAAATTTTTCACTTTCTCGCGAGCCGATTTTTGGTCTTGGGGTAGCAGATTGGATGCGATATAATTCATCGACAACCGTGCTTCCGCCATTGGACCGTGGATAAAATTCCTGACTTTTACCCACTGTTGTGTTTGGATCAGCTTTTGCAGTTCAGCCGCGCGATCGCGAACAGCCAGAACTTCAGGGACATATTCTTGAATTTTCTCTAACTGAGATGGGGTGTAAGTTGGAGGTGCTGTTGCGACTGAAGGACCGCCACAACTAACCAGGAATGTTGCCAACAATACCAAAACTAGTGACAGAATTGAGCGATAACGCGCCATAACCTAAAGTTGTATTTTGCCTGTTTTTGCCAACTATCAGTGTCATTTTATATCGCTAAGGTATCTTCGAGGTGCTTGTCAACAAGGGATTTTGCTGAAAATCCGTCAACACTCCTTTACCATCTCTACCAAAAGGGCAATTTTTGCTTTTTCTTTGAAAAATTTCAGTAAAATTGCATATGATAGGCTGTCTAATTCTAAAATATCAAATCAAGGTTTTTGGAACAACAGCGACGGCGATTGTCAGGAAAATCTCATGTAGAGTTGCCCAAACGAAATGCTTCTTGATAATCTGTAACACCAATACAACAAGCTTTACGGGCGGTTATCTGTCTTCACACTCGCATAGGAGTCAAAGCAACACAGGAGTTATGTCGTGAATGCATCTGAGATGGCAACAAACCTTGAATTCGCCAGCAAGATTGCTACGGTCGTTAACTTATTCAAATTTGAGTTTCCAGACGCCAGATCTGACCTCAAACCCTGGAAAAACGATCCGCAAACCAGAGAACTAATAGATCCAGATTCCATAGACATTGGCTTTCATTTTCCAGGTATTAGTAAATCCTGGCAAAGCCGCAGTATCTTAATTCAAATACGATTTTATCATGACCCTATTAGCAATTTACGTCGTGCAATTGGGCTAGAAGTCTCAGGTTTCAACCATCTTGGCGAACAGTGGCGACTTTCTACAGTAGAAAACTGGAATTTTGTTGGTGCATCTGAACCTATCCCAGAAATCGGCGACAAGCTAAAACTTTTTTGTCGCCAAGTCTTAGAAATATTTAATGGTTAGTGGTTGGTTGTTAGTTGTTAGTGGTTAGTGGTGTGGGACAGGCGTCTCGCCTATCATCATGAGTGATTGGTAGGGGCGCAAGACCGCCGCGCCCGTACAGTGGTTAGTGGTTAGTGGTGTTACATTTTTTATGAGCACAGTACGATGATACGTAAGTGCTAGAACGCTTGCCAAAAATGGTGTAACGGTTGTCGCGAACCTGTTCGTAAATGCGATCGCCTGCCCATTTGACTCCTGGTAATGCACGATAAGCATCTACAAAAATACTACCATTAGGTAGAAGTTTTCCAATTTCTTCAGCAGCATCGCTGCCTTGCCAACGTCTTTCTGGGGCATTTGCATCTAGAAGAATCATGCCTAATTCACAATCACTCGCGGTAATCCCCCATTGCGATCGCATTTGCTCATCCTGCATGGGAATGTAGCGGAACAATTGTCCCCTGTCAAGGGATTCCAGCATCTGCACGAGGGTGACACAGAGATTGCAGTTTCCGTCGTAAATCACAAAATAACTCATAGGAGTCTATGGGTGTTTTAACGCTTAGTATGTTAATATTTTTAACATTAAGTTATTTGCTGAGCCACACAGCAATCTTGGCTGTTTAAAAGGGCAAACGCAGCGTAAAGCTCACTCAAGCAATCGTTTCTGGGGAAAAAACGATGCCACAGGAGAAAATCATATGTGTGAATTTTGCTCAAGAAGACGCATATGCACAAATACTACCGCGATCTCCTCTTGCTTCAAGCTACCGTGCTAATTGGCAATGTGTTCGTTTAGATCATCATTTGCAGCCTGCTCATGAGACTCCAGAACACAGTCCCCAACAGTATGCGATCGGTATTAGCTTGGAAAAACAGACATTCAGCGCCAAAAGGGTGTTGAACGGTGATACGCGATATGAAAGCATTAACTATGGCGATGTTGCAGTTATTCCAGCAAACACCTATCACAAATTCACTTGGGACTCAGAAGTTGAATTTTTGGTTCTCAGCTTAGAAGAGGTCATGTTTACCCGTGCTCTCTATGACTCAGTGGATTTGCATAAGCTAGAAATATTACCTCATTTTGCTACCCCAGACCCGTTAGTTCATCATATAGGATTGGCACTTAAGTCAGAACTAGAATCACAAGACAAAGGTAGCCGTATTTATATAGAATCCTTAGCAACGACTCTTTGCATTCACATTCTTAAACAGTATGCTGTCTCTTCTACGAAGATTGCTACACAATCGGAAGGTCTCTCGAATATAAAGTTACGACAAGCTATTGAATATATAAATCAAAATTTAGAAAAAGATTTAACTTTGACTGAAATTGCAGCAGTTGCAGGCATGAGCATATATCATTTCTCAAGGTTATTTAAACAATCAACAGGTTTTTCACCTCACCAATATGTTTTGAATTCCAGAATAGAAAAATCCAAAAGATTATTAGTGAAGACAGAAGAAGCGATAGATCAGATATGTCAACAAGTGGGTTTTCAAAGCCAAAGCCACTTTACAAATGTCTTTCGCAAATTAATAGGTACGACACCCAAGGCATATAGAAAACAAGTAAAAATTTAAAATTCAGTAAACTCAAATACATCATGCGTCCCGCCGCGCAGTACAGATTCGGTGTGTTTTCCCTGCAAGCGTTTACCAACAAGCAGCTCTAGTGCGCCCCAAACAGCGCCTAAAGTGTAGGTACATTGACGAGTTGAACCTTGGGGTTCGTTCGCAGAACACAACGTTTCTGAAGTGTAAACTTTGATAGTATTGCCTTCAGACAGGATTTTATCGATGACACAAAGGCGCGTACCATCTTGACCTAAAGCTAGTCTAAGCTTGTCAGCAATATCATCTAAGGATATGCGTGTCCCTGCTAAGCCAAATTCTTGTGCTAACTTTTTACCGCGATTGCGACCCGCCGCCATTAATGCGATCGCAGTCGTCTTTTCGCCCAAAGTTTCTTCCATGCCCTCAATTGCTGCCTTAAAACAAACAATGCTGCTAAAATCTCCTAGTGTTGGACGTAGCATCAATTATGCTCCTGTAAATTAACTTTCTTTAGCTACTGTTCTACCATTACATTGGTAACCTGATTTGAAACCGAGTATCTCCTGGCTGAGAAAACAACCGAATATCGCCTTGATGTTGTCCTACAACAATGCGATAGACAATATGTAAACCCAAACCTGTTCCCTGACCTACACCTTTAGTAGTAAAAAATGGCTCAAAAATGTGAGACTGAATCTCTTGAGCAATACCAAGTCCATTGTCTGCAATTTCTACGAACAAAAAGTCATTTTCACAACTTGTACGAATCCAAATTTTAGGGATTGGGGATAAGGGACTTGGAAGTGGAGATTGAGATGATTTGTCCCTAGTCCCCAGTACTAACGCATCAATCGCATTATCTATCAAATTCGTCCAAACTTGATTGAGTTCATTCCCGTAAGCATAGATGCGCGGTATTTCACAGTCAAACTCCCGAATGACTTCCACATTAGTCTGCTTGAGCTTATGATTTAAGATTGTTAAAGTACTTTCGATCCCCTCGTGTACATCTATTTCTTGAAGTGCCGCTTTATCCATGTAAGAATAGTCTTTGACTGCTTCAATGAGGGTAGAAATTCGTGCAGTACAGTGGTCTATTTCATCTAACAAACCAGTCTCTTGCAGCGTAACCTCTATCCAAGCCAAAATATTATAAAGCAACCCCTCATCAATATTTTTCCTAACATTTTCTAACCATTCAATATCTAGCCCTGATGTCACAAAAGTTGCGGCAAGTTTCCAAGGATTGTTTACAGCATATGTTTCTAACCATTGCACGAATTCTTCCTCTAAATCGCTTTGTGCGATCGGATCTAGTTTTGTTGCTGTTCTTGCACGAGCTATAGCATCTTTTTGCAAATCTGCCACAAAAACTTTTTGGGTACAGGTCATTTGTTGCTGGTTGAGCTTAATTGTCAGTGGTTGCAACACCTGTCTTGTTTGACGCAGTTGACCCGCAGCCCTGCGACATGCAGAAGCAGGATTGTTCAACTCGTGTGCTAAACCAGCCGCTAAAGTACCCAGTGATACTAACCTGTCACGATGCTGCGATATTGTTTGTACTTCTTGCAAACGTTCTGCCATTGTCCGTAAAATCGAAGTCATGACGCAAGTGCAGCTAGAAAGCATTTCCCAAAATGTTTTGTTGGTCAATTGAAAAATATGACAGCGAGTTACAGCGCGACCGCTTGCCCAAAAGTATTCCTGACCCATCAAAACAGGCAATTCTCCAAACAGAGTTTTTGCATCATAAATCGCTAACAAAATTTCTTGATTGCCAATTTTCTGTGTAATTTTTATTTGACCTTCAAGCAATATAAAAACATGGTTAGCAGGTTCGCCCTCAGAACGATGAACTTCACCAGGTTGCCGCCATACTTCTACCCCTTCATCAAGCAACCATTGTAACTGTTTATTTGATAGTTTGGCAAAGAGTGGAACTTCGCGTAAAGTGTTGATATCTAACATGATTTATCATTTGTCATTTGTCATTTGTCATTTGCGACTGGTCACTGGTCACTGATTACTGGTCACTGATTACTGGTCACTGGTCACTGGTCACTGGTCACTGTTAAAGGTAAACGAATTTGAAAGCAGGTATGACCCTGTTGAGATTTAAAGTTAATGTTACCGTGATGTCTATTAACAACAATACGATAGGCAATTTCTAAACCCAATCCAGTTCCTTTACCGACTCCTTTAGTTGTAAAAAATGGTTCAAAAATTCGGGATTGAATTGCTAGTGGAATACCTGCTCCTGTATCAATGATTTCTACCACCAGACAATCACTGTCTTTATAAGTACGAATTGTCAAATCTCCTTTGCCATTCATTGCATCTATGGCATTGTCAATCAAATTTGTCCACACTTGGTTCAGTTCACCTGCATAAACACAAATTTTTGGTAGAGTGCGATCGTAATCGCGGTTTACAATGACTCCATGTTTTAGCCGATGGTGCAGGATAAGTAAAGTATTTTCAATTCCCTCGTGTAAATCTATTTCCTGTAAAGGTGCTCGATCCATGTAGGAATAGCCCTTAATGGCTTTAACCAAATCGGAAATACGAGTTGTGCTTTGTTCAATTTCATCGATCAGCCCATAAGATGCCAATGACGCTTCCAGCCATTTCAGAACACTGCCAAGACACTCACTAGGAATATTATCAGCAAGAAAATCCAGCTTTTCAACATCTAAAAAGCCATTAACTAATGTGGGGGCAAGTTTCCAGGCATTGTTGATATTATGGTCTTCCAACCAGTCTGTGATTTCGTCTTCTTTGTCGCTTTGAGTCAGGGGATCGAGTTTAGCTGCACGAGTAGCGTTATCTGTGGCTTGATATTGAATATCGGTAATAATTTTAATTTGCTCTCTAGAAAGTAAATTAAGTTTGAGAGATATAGTTTGTAAATCTTGAAAGTTCTCGCGCAATTGGCAAGCCGCCCGTCGCGCCGCAGCCCCTGGATTATTCAATTCATGAGCAAGACCTGCTGACATTTTACCCAATGCTGCCATTTTCTCTTGTTGCCTGAGTTGTGCTTCTACATCTTGAGTGCGTCCTGCCATAGCTGTTAGAATTGTGTCAGCTAGAGGCGAACATTCGGCAAGGATATGTCTGAACATATCTATTTCAATTCGCAAAACTCGACTGGGTGCGATCGCACGGGCGGTAGCAATAGAACTTGCACCAGTCAGCATGGAAATTTCACCCATGAATTCACCTGATCGGTGAACAGTTAGCACTCTCGTCTCTTTACCAACTTGCTTTGCAATTTCGATTTCACCTTCAAGGACGACATGAAAGCAATAGTCGGAATCACCTTCATTAAAAAGGACATCATCTACATGGAGTTCTATTTCCGTACCATGCTGCTTCATTTCCTCCAAAGCTTCATCTGGCAACTTAGGAAACAGCATCATTTGATTTGGATCGTGCAGCATGGCAATTCCTTTATAAGAATATTTTTAATTACCAAAGTCGCTGAATTGAATAGGTATCAAAGGCTGAATCAGCACTCAAAACTATTCCTTAAAGTCCTCTAATGGTTCGTCAAAATCATCTGATACTGTAATCAAGTCTTTAGCGCTTCCAAATAGAGGACGACGCTTAACAGGCAATACAAGAGTGAGTTGGACAACGGGCTTATTGTCTTCTGTGATGACAATTTCTTCTCCACTCTTCACAGCTTCAATTAATTCCGGCAAGTTTTTAGACGCTTCAGCGAGAGTTATTTCCTGCATGGCTGTTACCTCTTACTCATCAATCAATTTTGACATTAGTTTTTCAGAAATGCCAAACAACTCCATTTCTAAAAAGTTTTTGTGAACCAGACGTCTTATCTTATCTGTCCAACGACCAAAACGAAAGATCGGGAATACTATTGAGAGCACTCTCGACTCAAAACAAGTTTTCCATTAGGCAAAAGATATTGCCAGCGTTTCCACGTCCGCCAGAACTAGCAACTAATTGAGTACCATCAGTCAAAGAAAGCGACCTAGCACTTAAGCGAATATCTCCCCCCTGACCTTCACCGCCTGGTCCCAGGTTGCTAAAGACAAAGGCATTTCTTAGGGAGACAGCATCCGTAGCCTGAATAGAAATATTACCTGCCTTGCCCTGTCCAAACATATTTGCATTGAGCTGCCCACCTCCAAATAAAGACACTGAACCAGTTTGAAGAGTAATGTGACCACCATTGCCAACTGCTCCAGTTTGTACACCAACGGTCGTACCTCCTGTAATTTCAAAGACGTTACCGTTAACTGTAACTACAGTTCCTACTGAGGAAGTTTGGTTAGACTGAGCCAGTGTTTTCGACTCGACGCCCCCAAACGCACCTTCTCCCACTCCCATTAAAGTCAACAAACCCACAAGTCCCGACTGCCAAAACCAACTGAGCCAGCTTTTCGTAAACATGAAATTTTTCTTGACCTTATGAAGACTTTGTTGACCAAAAATATTTTAAATTAAAGAGAAAAAATAAATTCACTAGCCATCTAAATGTATAAATTTCTTTAACATGGCTCTAACATTGAGGTCACGATGGTGAAAACGAAGAGTACAGCCTCATTACATATATAGCAATCCTAAATCATTTGTAAAATTCTCTGTTCTCTCTTTTCTCCCTTGCTCTTTTCGTCTATGTCCTTACGGATACGCTATCCGAAGGCGGTTAATCAGTTTTACCTATCAAATAGGACTGCTATAGTCCTTAAAAAGTAGTCGCTCATATTAAGCTCTTAACCCAAGTACGGAAAGCACGAGTCGTTGCCATTTCCCCATTTTTTCTAGCCGCTTCAATAAATTGAGGAATTTCTTTCACTGGTACAGGGGCAAAGGTAGGACTACTTTGAACTTCTGAATATTGCTTGCCACTGAGTCTGTAAATCCGCAGGATACTACCGTTGTACCGCCAGAATTCAGGGATGCCAATTGCTGCGTAAAGATTCAATTTATTTACGGCAGAACGTGAGTACTCCACTTCAAGTACAAGATCTGGTGGTGGATCTTCGCTTAAATCTATTTTTTCCTTATCTCTAACTAAGAACTCATTTTGAATGTAGTAGCTACTGTCTGGCTCCCCTCCCTTCTCCAAGTCATCTCTTGTTAAAGTCAGCGAGCCAGTGCGGCTAATTTCCAAGCCCAGTTCTTCACATAACACCCCAATAAAAGCTTCGATTAAGCGGTTGGGGTTTTCATGTGCCTTATGTGGAGACATAATTTCTACTATTCCATTGTCATAAGCGAGTCTGGTGTTACGCCCCGATCCCATGTCAGCCAGCATACTTTTGAACGTTTGCCAGCTAATGTTTTCAAGTATGGTTCTGGTTTCTGCGGGTGTTATGGTTGTGACCATAATAAAAGTCTCCCATCTAAATAACGTTTCTGACTCTACGGAAGTACAAATTCATCTGCGTCCATCCGCTACAGGGTGCGGTTAATTTTTTCTTCCTGTACCTCACAATATGAGAATTGCTATATTTTTTTATTTTAACAATTAACGACTGTACGGGCGCAATGCCTTGCGCCCCTACTAACCTCTAAGAGATGATTTATAAAGTAAACATTAAGACATCGTGGGTTTGATTGAGCAACGAAATCTCACAATAAGGGTTCAATGTTGGGTTTCGTTCCTCAACCCAACCTACGTAATGTATGCTTACAACACGTTGCTGAGGTAGCGATGAACAAACTGAACGCAAATTGACCCCTCTCCGACTCCGGAAGCAACTCGCTTTATCGAACCATGGCGCACATCTCCTACTGCAAAAATACCGGGGATGTTTGTCTCTAGTAAAAAGGGATCGCGTTCTAATGTCCATCCTTTAATGGGACTCCCATCTTTTTGCAAGTCTGAACCTGTTAAAATGTAACCTCGTTCGTCTCTTGCGATCGCTCCATCTAACCAGTCGGTACGAGGAACTGCGCCAATAAAAATAAACAAAGAAGTTGCACGAACAGTTTGTGTTTCACCAGTTAAGGAGTTTTGAAGAGTCATTGCTTCTAAACTTGTCTCGCCTTTTACTTCTATCACACTAGTCTGTGTTTTTACTGTAATATTTGGTGTTTCTGCAATTTGGTCGATTAAGTATTGCGACATACTCTTTGTCAAAGAATCAGCACGTACTAACATGGTGATGTGCTTGGCGTACCGAGAAAAGTACATTGCTGCTTGTCCTGCAGAGTTTGCGCCTCCAATGATGTATACTTCTTCTCCTTGGCAACTCAAAGCTTCACTCTGCGCCGCACCGTAGTAAACCCCTGCGCCTGTCAAACGTTCTAGCCCAGGAATATCTAACCGCCGCCACGATACACCTAATGCCAAAATCATGGCATGGCAACTGATTTCATTCCCATCTCCTAATTGTACAATTCGATACTGGTCTTGTAATCGAATACCCGTAACTTCTTGTGGTGTTAGAATCTCAACACCAAAGCGTTTTGCCTGCGTGACAGCACGTCGCGCTAAGTCTCCCCCACTCAACCCCACAGGAAAACCAAGGTAATTTTCAATACGCGAACTTGTGCCTGCTTGACCTCCAGGAGCTTCTCGTTCAATCATCACGGTGCGTAACCCTTCTGATGCTCCATATACCGCAGCTGCTAAACCCGCAGGTCCGCCACCAATGATAATTAAATCGTAAAATGGCTTTTCTGCTTGAGTCCGCAGCCCCATTTTCTCAGCAACCTGGAGGTTGGTTGGCTGTATGAGATTGGAACCGTCAGCAAAAAGAACGAGAGGTAATTGTAATTGATCGCACTCAGCATATTCAACTAATTTTTGTGCTTCTTCCGATAGCTCAATATCCAACCACTGATAAGGCAGTTGATTTCGTGCTAAAAAGTCCTTTAGTTGATGGGAATGGGGAGACCAACGGTTGCCAATGACACGAATGCCTTCAAATGGTGGACGGAAATCTGCTACCCAGTAATCCAACAAATCGTCAAGCACTGGGTACAAACGTTCTTCTGGTGGGTCCCACGGTTTCATCAAGTAGTAATCGATTTTGGTGGTGTTGATAGCGCGAATGGCAGCATCAGTATCTGCATAAGCAGTCAATAATGCCCGTTTTGCATCAGGAAACATTGACATTGCTTGTTCCAAAAATTCCACTCCAGACATTTGTGGCATCCGTTGATCGACTAAAAATAATGCCACTGGCTGATTGCGGAGTTTGAGTTGTTCTAACGCTTCGATCGCACTAGCACCAGATTCGGCGCGGATGATTCTGAAGCGATCGCCATATTCTTGGCGTAGATCCCGCGCCACAGCTTGTAAAACTTCTGGATCGTCGTCCACCGTCATAATTACAGGTTTCGGAGCCATAGCGCTTTGACAACCTCCCTTATTAAATTCCTGGTGTAGTTTACACTAAATATTGGTACAGACCAATGAGAGTGCCGTCTGGATCTCGAAGATAAGCTGTTTTGAGGTTGTAATAAGGATTATTCATAGGTGCGGCAGTAAAATGCACGCCTTTATGCCTTAATCTTTGATATTCTTCTTCTAAATCTTGTACGACAAAAATTAAAGCTACAGTGTCTTGGCATTCGGCGTGAGCAGGCTGATCGGCATTGTGAATCATTTGTGCCATTTCCTGTCGTCGAAATAGAGTTAACCGCATCTCTCCGGCTTTAAACTCAGCATATCCGGCTTCTTCATCGACCACTGCAACATCAAATTCAATAACCTCTTTGTAGAACAAAAAGCAAGCTTTCCAGTCTTTGACAAGCAATCTTGTGTATGCTGTACCAACTTTCATTGTGACCCCATGTGCTTAAATCTCATTGTTTATTTTCCTATTTCACTGTCCCTATTGCCCCATAAATAAATCAAGTTGCCCATAAACGTTAATACTAAATGTAAATTCAATGGATAGATAGTTTTCAGAATATGTAGTCGGTAAAGGAGCAAAAGGTGCTGCTCGCTGGACAGCGCTCAGTGCAGCTTCATCAATAGCGTTGAATCCAGATTGTCGTGCAACTTGGAGACCGGTGACTCGACCCGAACGACTAATAGTAAAGTGAAGGACTGTTCGGCGGGAATATTGGGTAAGTCCGGGTATCCACTGCTGCTTCACCTGTCGCTGCAATTGTTCGAGATAAAGACCCAAGTCATCTTTACGAGCATCAATACCATCAAAAGTTCGGTTGTTCGGATTGGAATCGGTGAGGGCTGCTAAATTCTCCTCAATATTACGACTTGATAAACTGACTGGACCGCCCAAACGACTTGCTGCTCCTGATTTTTGGGATGGCTTCACTTTAGATGGTGTGCTTTGAATTGACCGAGGTTGCAATTGCTCAGACGAAGGGCTTGCTGCTAGTTTTTGCGATCGATTTGTTGGTTTAGCTGCAGGAGCAACATTTGTTTGATTGGGTTTAGAGTTTGAAAAAGCAGTACTGCGAGCAATAGTTGTTTGCTGGGGTTTGGATTGTAGCGGTATCGCAGATGGAGTTGGTGCTGGGATCTGACTATTTTCTTGGAACTTCTCCCTGATTGCACCACGCCGAAGCGCTTGCAAGGAAGGTTTAGGGGTGAGGTTTTCGTAAGCTGATGGCTGTGGTTTGGGTGTTGTGATGCGACGAGTCAGTGCTGTTGTGTCGCTTGGAGTTGCTCTTGGCTGTGGTTTGGGTGTTGGTAATATCCTAACGCGACGTGCAACAGTTGATTGCCTGAGTTTGTTGGTTAATGCGGTTGTGTCACGGGGAGTTTCGATTGGCTGTGGTTTGGGTGTTGGTAATGCCCGAACGCGACGCGCAATAGTTGATTGTCTGAGTTTGTTGGTTAATGCGGTTGTGTCACGGGGAGTTTCGATTGGCTGTGGTTTGGGTGTTGGTAATGCCCGAACGCGACGCGCAATAGTTGATTGTCTGAGTTTGTTGGTTAATGCGGTTGTGTCGCTTGGAGTTTCGATTGGCTGTGGTTTGGGTGTTGGTAATGGTACAACAGACGGAGTTTCCTTTGTTTGTGGAAGTTGCGGTTCTGGAGAAGTATTGAAGGGAACTTCAGATTGAGCAATGTTAGGTTCTGTTGGTTGCGTGACAGGAGACGTTACTGTTTTTGATGGTTGAGATTGCAGTTGTTGAGATGATGAATTTGGCGATCTGGCTGGTTGTTGCGCCGATTGTTGCGGTGGCGATCCTGTTGCTGCTTCTGGTTCGGATAAGGTTTGAGGGCGAAGTGCGCTTGGTGTAGATTTTGCTGGTGATGCCGATTTTGTAACAGAAATGGAACTTTTCTGTTTAATTTTGCCACCGTTAACAGAATCTCTGGCAGCTCGTTTTGAGGTTTCTGGAGGTGTCTTTGCTGGTTCAGGAGCAACTTCAAGATATTCTATTGGAATGGGTTGAGAAAGTTCTTTCTCTCGATTGGGCTGAAAAACTTGCCACCAATAATCGACGCCAAATAATAGGATGGCGTGTAGGAGGATGGAAGTGACCAGATAAAAGAGCAAATCGTGAGGAAGGCGATCGCTCTCTTCTGTCTTTTCTGGCTGTAATGTATAAGACTTAACCATAATGAGCTAGCGTCCTATTTTCTTAACAACAGCCTCAAAATTCTATTTAACATTGTTTTCGGTATGCCCCAGCTGTGTACAAATGGTATTCTTCTTCCTAATATAGAAAGATTACCGAATGACCTACGCTGCTGTCTTTCATATTCTTGCGGAAAATGTTCTTATCTTGCTAAAAGTAAGTTTAGATCCCCGACTTTTTAAAGAAGTCGGGGATCTTGTAACCCTTGCAAACTAGCCGAATATCTACCTTACATCACAACTAAGAGTTGGCAAACCTGCAGTAGCTAATGGGACTACTGCCACCAACTCCAACTCGCCTTTAGAATTCTTAACCCATCCTTTCGCTTCCACAATGCTTTCATCTGGCATTTGCCTTATGTCAGACAGCTTGTCAATTTTTTGAGGTTTGCTTTCTGCTTGTTGGGAGTCTGACAAATTCCGCACATCATACCATAAAGTCTGACCCCGTAGGGTATTATCGGGATTTTCTGGTAACCCACCTCGTCCACTAAAGACTAAACTATTGTCTCTTGCTGTTGCAGCGCAACCTGTAGCAATTCGTTGGGAGGAGTCGGTTAAACTTGTTGGTAGTTCCACTAACCCGCGAGAAAGGTCTGCATCTAGTGTGTTGACTTGCACCGTACCATTAAACTCCAGTCCTAGTTCGGAAGAAGCGGTAATATCACTCTCTAAAGTCTGTTGTTGGCGAACCTGACTCCCAAAAACACCTTGGGCATTGAGTACCACCCTTCCGCCAAAACCTTTTTGAGCATTTGCAGTTATGTCACTATTTTCTATAGCGACTAAAGTATTGGTAGAAATGGTAAGATTTCCACCACGGGAACTGTTGAGGGCGTTGGTACTAATCCCACTTCCTCGACTCATGAGCGTGTTTTGCGATTGGATTGTAATGTTCCCAAAATCGCCAGCGTTTGTATCAGCAGTTATTGTGCCTTGTTTCATGAGCAGAGAAGGGGCATTAATTTGAATGCTACCAGCTGCCCCTGTACCAGGAGGCACTTTGTTTTGGCTCTGGAAGTTGCTCACACTGATAGTCGCCCCATCACGAATAGTTAACTGATTGGCATTAACCGTGATATTACCCCCATTGCCACTCTCTTGGATAGCACTTGCCAATAATCCACTACGAACAGTTTTGCTAACGCCTATCAATTCAACATTGTTAGCATTAACTTGCAAATTCCCAGCATTCCCCAAGCTAAGAGTTGCAGAAGCTATTTGACCACCTTCCACAAGACGCAAATTTTGGGTTTGAATCTTTACATTTCCACCCCGACCAGTGCCAGAATTGGCAAATTCTGGGATTTTTTGGACTGCGGCTGCAATTGCACTGGGGTTTTCTAAACTTTCACCTGTAAAAATATATGTACGTTCTGCGACACCTTTGACTTCTATATCATTCGCTTTGATAGTTAATTCTCCACCATTACCAGCGCCAAAAGTAGTTGTAGTAATCTCAGCACCTGCTAAAACTCTTAAACTTTCAGTTTCAATACTTACGTTACCTCCATTGCCAGTGGCTCCTGGTGTAACTGGGGAAAATAGACCACTTGCTCCGAGTAGAGAATCGCCAATCAGTTGAATATCTTTCGCTTTCACATATAAATCACCCGCAGAACCAATCCCATAAGTGGCACTTTGTATTTGACCCCCATCAATCAAGAGCAAGGATTGAGTGTCGATCGTGATGTTGCTGCCATTTCCTGTTGCGTCTGGTGCAACATCAGCAAATATACCACTGTAATATTGACTGTTGGGATTGTTAACTATCCCTTGTACCTTTACGGATTCAGAAGCCAAGACATTAAGCGTTCCTGGAGTCCCATTCCCGATCGTGTCTGTGAAAATGACTGAACCATTGGTCAGGTTAATGTTTTTCCCTCGCAGTTGTATGCTACCTGCACTGTTGCCACTGGTATCAATAGATGCGGCATTCAACAATTCTATATTACCGTAATTAATTCCTTGCCCTGGTTCAAGTTGTATTTGTTGGTTTTTGTTGGTTAAAGAAACTTCACCATTATTGACTGACCAAACTTCCACTCTCCCTTGTGGAAGGGTAACATTTCCACCATCCAAGACCACATTCGCTCCCACCAAAGCGATGCTTTTACCTGTTTGGGTTCCGTAGTGCAATCCTAATGGACGGTTACTCCGATCTACATAATCAGAATCAACGGAGAATCCCAAATTGTGACCGTTACCGTTGACACGAATACTACCGTTAGGAGTTGACCCATATTGCAACCCAATGGGAACACTAATTGTGAGCAGTGGATTGGCTGTAGAGTTGGTGGCAACAAATTCCGTACCGTCAGCAAATTTTATTTTATCTGCAGTGGTAGCAAAAAAAGAACCACCTATATCTAAACGAGCATTTTCTCCAAAGATAATACCACTGGGATTGATCAGGAAGAGGTTGGCACGACCAATATCTGTAGTACCTTCTATGAGTGTTTGAATAGTGCCGTTAATTTGAGAAGGCAACCCGCCAGTGATCCGGGTGATAATGTTCTCAATACCTTGAGGATGAACGAATCGGGCTGTGTCTCCCGCTTTTATGGAGAAATCTTTTAAGCTGTGGAAAAGATTGGTACCGTTGTTGGGTTGCCCACCCCCAGTAATTTCATAGACTCCCTCACCAATATTGTTGATGCTGGTAGGTAGGCTACCATCTGGAGTTATTTCGGTTTGTGCTCTAGCTGGCAATGGGGTATTCCAGAGCAGAGAAATAGTAATAAGATGATATAGGTATTTTTTTTGAAAAAATAAATACAAGGCTTTCTGTAAAATTGTTGTTAACTTAAAAAACATATCATTGTACTGTGCTTAATACATTTAATACATAAAAATCTTACTTGATTTTTAAGATATACGTGGGGTAAGTATTGTTCACCAAAAGCCTTATGTAGTGGGTATTGCCCACCCTAAAGTACTACATTACAAGATGTAAATACACCTAAAATCCTTACCAATGACTAATGACGCTCCTGACTAGTACAGCACGGAATGAGATTAAGTCTAGGGAACCAGTGTAGCATTGAATACAGAGGAAAAATCCGATTTCTCTAGAACCGTAAAGACTAATATCTCGTTGGCTAAATTAAAAGAAACCGGATTCCTGGGATTACGGACCAATGCTTTAAGTAAGACTTGTTCAAGCCAAAATAGACCTATCTCGTTTGAACTTACTGACTAGATTACGTCTTCTCTGGTAACAAACTCGTGACAATTTGGCTGGCACGTTTATTTTAAACCTATTTCTCTATAATACTCTCTCCATTTTGCGAAACCAAAAGTCCTCCATCTTATACATTGAGATGTGTTATTGTTCTGCGAATTATTGCAAAACTCTGCTATGGCAGAATCTTGTGAATACACTGAAAGAAGAGTATCATCATCGTCATCATCGTCATTATTGTTAATACTGTCATTACTGTTGTTGACATCTATTGTTATAGGATTTATAAGTCGCGGAGGCTCGGTCAGAATCCAAGTAGAAGAATTTGCAATTTTGTCTTCTGCTGTAGCTTTGGCTTGATTGTATAGAGTTGGTAAAATTGCTGCCAATTGGTCTAGTGACATAGCTTCCGATCGCAAGTCCCAACCAATTAAATCCAATGCGATGAGATCCGCCCTTGCGATCGCCTCTCTCTTACCTGCCTCTAGATAAGGCTCCATGATAGCATTTTTGTTTTGTTTCCAATGAGAGGCTTGGTTTCCATCTCCACCTAGTGTAGTATCTTCTCCTGTTGACATATCCTCAACCTTTGAAAAGCCTCGATTAAAAGTGAAGAAAGAATTTTTCCCTATTGATAAGTCTGGTATTCCCTTGATACTGGGGCTGCCACGATCGCCGGGTACAATATTGTTTCTGCTTTGGCTGGAGAAGCGGTATAGATCTAGTGGAGTGATACTGTCTTCTACATCAGACTCTGTTATGGGTATACCTAGCATTTTCTCGTTTTTGATTGCCAATTTTAAGTTGGGATTATCCACTCCACTGATAAAACCTAGAGTGTGACCCATTTCGTGTACAACCGTACTCAAAAAGTCTAATGTGTTAGACGGAATCTGGTTGTTGGTAAAGTTATAGCTCCATGTCAATGGGATACCTGATGAGGCGTCAATGAGCTTATTTAAGACAATATGACCGTCATAATCGGGATTATTGCTGGAAAGTATTCCTAAGGCTTTGGCATTAGCACTAGCCAGGTTGATGTCATCAATACCTGATACTAAGCGATCGTTAACCATTACATTTAACTCAGAAACATCTTGATTTTCTTCTTTTTGAAAGTTGGTGTAGGCAGTTCTATCATTCTGCGATTTTTTATCTACAGAAAATTTAGAGAGAAAGTCTTGGTATGAAGTTTGGGGTAACAACATCTCTCCTGTTGCGCTTCCCAAAACACCTTTAGGCATCTGACTGGTCGTTGTCACAAACAACTTGATGGTAACATCATCAGCTAAAAATTCTGACCATAGCTTGGCTGCTACTTCCGTTGCAATCATTTGTGTTGAAGTAATCTCAGCTCCGTAATATACCTGGATGTTTGTGTTTGTTGTCGATCTAGTAGTGTATGTAGTTTTTGCCTGTGCTAGTGTTAAGTTACCAATAACCGCAATGCAGAAAAGTAATGGGAGTAGCAAAAACCACTTTCTAAAATGAGTATCTGGCTTTATTCTATTTCTACGACCGTAGATAAGAGACTTGTGATTCCTAATGCTTTTCATAGTTAAGTTTGCAACCAATCCAGAAATGTTTTGTTTTTCGGGTCATGAAAATCTTTTAACTGACTATCCTGCTACATTAATGCAATGTAAATACAGTTACACTTACTTTAGAACATTAATGTAACCGGATTTTATTTTACTGGTAAATATACTGACTGCACTTTAGACTAGTTACCGATACAAAACTCCAATGTAGAACTAAAGTACTATAGCAAACGACAAATACTCAGCAAAGACGACGAACCCACTGATTTTGATAACCGAATTCGTCTAAATATAACTCAAGCATCAAAGCAAATCTTGGTAAGGAAATTGCTATAGCAATCCTATTGGATCGAGCTTTGAGGAAAGACTAAACCTCAGAAAATCGCTATCTGGAAGATAGGGATTTTTTATCTTATGCAATAATTTAAGATGACTGTTTTTCTTTAAAAAAAGTAAGATGACTGTTTTTCTTTAAAAAAATAAATTTACCTTTAAAAAAATGATTGAAAATTTTTGCAAAAATACCTGCTAATGGTGTTAAGATTAATACCTAAATGATAGTAAAATGTTAAAATTCAGTGTATCTTATTAATCGCAGGGTACATAAGCCTTAAATATTAATACCTAACCCTCTCAAAAACTCCAAAAGGACATCACAGTATATGCCAAATCAGCGTAACTCTGTGCTCAAATTCTGCCTCTTGGGAAGCGCCCTGTTGATGTTGTTGTTTTTTACTCCTATGTGGGATAGGCTAGAGGCTGCTCAAGTAGTCACTTTCAGACCTCCACGGCTACCTGCACCAAGGCACTCAACAGGAGGAGCTTCTCGATCTGGTAACAACTGCCTCATGGCTGAAAAAGTAGGGTCTACAGCCTCGGTCACCGCCTTACTACCGTCAAGCGGAATTGGTTTGACTGTAAAAGAGCGTCCGGCAATATTGGTCTACATCCCGCCGACTACCGCCAAAAAAGCATTGTTCGGCGTACAAGATGAGCAAGCCATAAACCACTACCAAACAACCATCAATTTACCTGAAAAACCGGGAGTGATGGCAATCAAACTCCCTGACTCCGTACCCGGAATCAAGACAGGTAAAAATTATCAATGGTCCTTGGCAATGATTTGCTCATCTGAATTAGAGCCAGATAGCCCACTGGTCAGTGGATGGATTCAACGAATTGAATACCCTGTCGGCTTAAAAAATCAAAGCAGGTCGTCTCCTTCTCTAGAATTGGCTTCTCACTTAGCCAAACATGGTGTTTGGTATGATACTATTTTTGAACTTGCTAAATTAAGGCAAGCTGAGCCTCTTAACCCGATTATAAAGGCTTCTTGGCAACAACTGTTAAATGCTGTAGGTTTGAATGCGATCGCCAATGCACCTTTGGCAAAACGATCGACTTATGTGACCTATTGGGATTAATAACTTAATAGTGACCAGTGACCAGTGACCAATGAATCGCCTACCTAAAAGTAGAGCATTTGAATCATGAATTAATTTTTTTCATAGATAAATCAAGAGCTTCTACAGTATACATAACTGGTAACTGGTCACTGGTAACTGGTCACTGGTAACTGGTCAACACAATGCTGTTCAATTGGAAAACCATTACTCAACGTGTCTCAATATTCTGGAAGTCTCAACCCATCTGTGGAGAGTTTAGGGGAGGCTGTCGTTATATAGCGATCGCGTCTTCCAGTGTGGCTGTTGGCGTCATTGCTGGAGGAATAGCTGGATTGTTCCAACTACTGGAGTGGCAGATCCTAGAGGGATTTTATACTTTGCGGCCTTTGGAACCAAGGGAAGAGCGCATTCTCATTGTCGCTATTGAAGAACAAGATATATCCCAAGTCCGTGCATGGCCGATTCCTGACACTGTTTTAGCTGATTTGCTGATCGAGATCAAAGCACACCAACCAGCTGTTATTGGCTTAGATATTTATCGGAATCTGGCTGTCAAACCAGGTCATGAGAAATTGGTAGCAGTTATGAAATCTACACCAAACCTAATTGGTGTTATGAAAATGGCTGGAGTCCGTAAAGTACCGCCACCTCCCATCTTATCGCAACAAGACCAAGTTGCTCTTGTTGATTGGGTTGAAGATACAGATGGTAAAGTCAGACGAGGTTTGCTATCTGCTGGCAATGACAAAGACGAAATTGTTTTGGGGTTAGCGGCTCGCTTAAGCCTAATGTATTTGGAACGCAAAAAAGGTATCTCCTTGAAACCTCTAGACAAGAATGGGGATTCTTTGCAGTTAGGTAAAGCAGTATTTACACCTCTTCAAGGTACAGAGTTCAATTACCGAGGAGCAGATATTGGAGGATACCAAATATTACTGAATTACCGAGGTGCTCTTGAGCGTTTTGATACAGTATCTTTGAGAGAAGTCCTGAATGGTTCTGTCGCTCCCGAAAGAATACGCGATCGCATTGTTTTAATAGGCGTGACAGCTAAGAGTATCCGTGACGAGCTTTATGTGGGTTACAGGAAAAATGCATTGCTCCATGGTGGTGTTCCAATGCCAGGAGTGGTGCTTCACGCTAATTTGACCAGTCAAATGATAAATGCTGCTCTTAATGGACGACCTCTGATGAAAACGTGGTCTTACCATAGTGAATGGTTGTGGGTTTGTTGCTGGTCTTTTGTGAGTAGTAGTGTAACTTGGCAGTTGCTGTATCTCAAATCTAACCGTCTACAAAAATTTTTTGGGTTGTTGATTATAGGAATGACATTTGCAATAGCCATTATCTTAAGTACTGCCTATTTGATGTTTCTTATAGGTTGGTGGATTCCTTCAGTTTCACCCTTACTGGCTCTGATTGGTAGTGCAATTGTTACAACCAACTTTTATAAAAAATTCCAATTAGCAGAAGCCAACAAGCAATTACAGGAGTATTCTCGCACTCTTGAGCAAAGAGTGAAAGAGCGCACCAAAGAATTAGAAGCAGCCAAAATCGCTGCTGATATTGCCAACCACGCCAAAAGCGAATTTCTCTCAAATATGAGTCATGAACTGCGGACACCCCTCAATGGTATTCTAGGGTACGCACAAATTTTGCAACGTTCTCCAAACCTGACAAAACCTCAGACGGATGGTCTCAACATTATTTATCAGTGCGGTTCTCACTTGTTAAATCTAATCAACGATATTTTAGATCTCTCAAAAATCGAATCTCGCAAACTAGAACTGTACAAGAGTGATTTTCATTTCTTGTCTTTTTTAATAGCAGTAGCGGAAATGTGTCGTATTAGTGCTGTCCAAAAAGGTATATCTTTTACTTACCAAATAGAGCCGCAACTTCCAGAGGTTGTTTGCGCTGACGAAAAACGGTTGCGGCAAATTTTAATTAATTTACTAGGCAATGCAATTAAGTTTACTGAAAAAGGAGGAGTTACTTTCAAAGTAGAAATCCTAGAGATTAAGAACTGGGGATTGGAGACTCTTGAAGATTCTTCCCAATTACCCCAGTCACCAGAACCTTTACAATGCAGTGGTTCCCCTATCGCTCGCGTGCGATTCCAAGTCGAAGATACTGGAGTGGGGATAACATCAGAACACATAGAAAAGATTTTTTTGCCTTTTGAGCAGGTTGGCGAAAACAAGAAAAAAACTGAAGGAACGGGTTTGGGGTTAGCAATTAGCCGTAAATTGGCTGAGTTAATGGAAAGTAAAATTCAAGTTGAAAGTATTTTGGGCGTTGGCAGTAAATTTTGGTTAGATATAGACTTATTAATGGTCGAGCGCTCCATCAATAGAGACCCAGTAGTCCAAGATAAAAATAAGATGGGTATTGAAGCTAAAAATTTAGATGAGCAATGGAAAAATTATTATTCTGCTTATTCAACCCCTGCTGCTTCCAAAACTGAATTCATAGCCCCACCAGCAGCAGAACTGAACAAACTGTTGGATTTTGCTATGAGAGGGAACATTCAAGGTATAGAGATTTTATTAGATGAGTTAGATCGATTAGATGATCGATTCTTCCCGTTTACTCACAAAGTTCGTCAATTAGCTGACAACTTCCAAATCAAGAATATTCGGGAATTTATTAAATCTTTTCAGGGTGAAATCTTATGAATTCTATTAGTTGTCAAAATGCCATTATCCTAGCTGTTGATGATAATCCCAAAAATCTCAAAGTCTTATGTAGTGCTATTGCGAATATGGGATGGGAGATTTTAGTTGCAACTGACGGGGAAAGCGCTATTGAGCAAGCAAAATATGCCCAGCCTGACTTGATTTTATTAGACATTATGATGCCAGGAATCGATGGATTTGAAACCTGCCAAATACTTAAAGGAAATTCTATCACTCAAGAAATACCCATAATTTTTATGACGGCTCTTTCAGAAACCGTTGATAAAGTCAGAGGTCTTTCTTTAGGAGCCGTAGATTACATTACCAAACCTTTTCAACCAGAAGAAGTCATAACCAGAATTAACATTCATTTAAAGCTACGTTTGTTGACGCAAGAACTTGCAATCCAGAATATGGAGTTAGAGAAGAGGGTGCAAGAACGGACAGCAAAACTTTCTCAAGTGCTACAAGAACTACATCAATCTCAACTTCAGCTAGTGCAATATGAAAAGATTTCTTCTCTCGGTAAGTTAGTAGCTGGTGTTGCCCATGAAATTAATAATCCCCTGACTTTTATAGAAGGAAGCTTGAACTATCTTGAAAATTTTCTATCCGATTTCATTTATCATTTAAAACTTTATCAAAAATACTATCCTAATCCAGTAGAGCAAATTGTGGAAGATGCGATCGATATAGAATTAGACAAAATGATTCTAGATATCCCCAACTTGCTATCATCTGTTAATGAAGGTGTAGAACGTATTAGTAAAATTAGTAATAGTTTACGCATTTTTTCTCGTTCTGATATTTTCCATAAAACCTCTTTTGATATTCATGAAGGTATTGATAGTACCCTGGTACTATTAAAGTACCGCCTGCAAAATAGTAAAAATCGTTTTGGTATTGAAGTTATTAAAAAATATGAAAATTTACCAAAAATTAGATGCTACCCCGGACAACTCAACCAAGTCTTTATGAATATTATCTCTAATGCTATAGATGCTATTGATGAAGCTGCTAAAAAAGCTTTAAAATCAGAAAAAGAAATTAAATATATTATTGATATTTTTACATCAGTAAATAGCACAGGCACTTCTGTGATTATCTCCATCAAAGATAATGGACCGGGAATACCACAGGAAATCAAAGAACGAATATTTGAACAATTTTTTACTACAAAAGCTGTAGGTAAAGGAACTGGTTTGGGATTATCTATTTCTCAAGAAATTATAGAACAAAGGCATGAAGGTAAACTTTCCTGTTTTTCAAAATTGGGACAAGGAACAGAATTTGTAATTGAACTTCCTATAAATGACAAGGAATAAATCTAGCACGCCGATACAGTATTCAAAAAGAGGGCAAAAACCCGATTTCTCTCTGTGGTCAAGCTTGATATCTTAGATGCTCAATTTGAAGAAACCGGGTTTTTGGGATTACTGTACTGGCGCTCTAGACATTCACGGGTAATTGCTCGCAACGAGGGAATGAAAATTTTTTACACCTACTCCCTACTTCCTATTTTTCAATAATATGTATAAAAATCGCAAGTTGATTTCATTAGTAAAATATATTTTCTACCTCAACATACTGATATTCTTGTTGATGGTTAGCAATTTTCCAGATGTAGCCAAAGCCAATCTGAAATTGAGGTTAAAAACTGAAAAAGCTCAGTCTTTGGTAGTTTTTGATGCTAGTCAAAATGGAAAACTTCAAGTCAAAGATGCTAAATCCCAACTTGATAAAGGCAGAGACTTGTTTGAAGCAGGACAGTTTGCTGATGCTGCTAAATTCTGGGAATTAGCAGCTGTTAGTTTTCAGCAGCAAGGTGATATTCTTAATCAAGCTTGGAGTTTGTCTTATCTTTCTTTAGCCTATCAGAATTTGGGAGAGTGGAACAAGGCGGAGAAAGCCATTGTCAACAGCCTCAATCTCTTAAAACGTCAGAAGGAACATTCACAGATTCTAGCAGTATCTTTAAACACTTTGGGCACTCTCCAACTTGCACAAGGAAAAGGGGAAGCTGCTCTGGAAAGCTGGCAAAAAGCTGAACGCGCCTATGCAGCTGCTGGCGATCTCGTAGGAAAAACAGGTAGTCAAATTAACCAAGCTCAAGCGTTACAATCTTTGGGATATTATCGGAGGTCGCAAAGTCTTTTAGCAAGCATCACCGAGCAACTGCAAAGCCAACCTGATTCTCTCTTAAAAATGCAAACACTACAAAGTCTGGGAGTGGCTTTACAAATGGTAGGAGATGTACAAAAATCCCAAGATATTTTAAAGCAAAGTTTGGCAATTAGCGATCGCATTAACTCTCCTGAGGATACCAGTCAAATTCTTTTTAGCTTGGGAAATACGGCAAGAGATCAAGAGCAAAAGCAAGTAGCTTTAAATTATTACCAACAAGCAGCAGCAAAAACAACCAACCCTCGCTTGCAAGTAGAAGCTCAGTTGAACCAACTCAGTCTTTATACAGAAACCTCACAATGGAAACAAGCTCAATCTTTATTAGTACCAATAAAAACTCAACTCAACAATCTTCCTCCTTCTCGCACATCGATTTATGCGGCTGTTAACTTTGCTCGCAGTCTTTCTCAATTGGCGCAGCAACGTGGAGGTTATCCTGCACAATATCAGGAAGCAGCACAGGTTTTAGCCCGTGGGGTACAACAAGCAGAAACTTTGGGAGATACGCGAGCCAAAGCGTATGCTTTAGTTAAGTTAGGAGGATTGTATTTCCAGACACAACAGTTAGATCTGGCGTTACAACTTACGGAACAAGCTCAACAGATTGCTGAGGCGATTTATGCTTCTGATATCGCCTATCAAGCTTATTGGCAAATCGGGCGCATTCGCAAAATTCAGGGGGATGTTAAAGCTGCAATAGTCGCATATGATTTAGCCGTCAATATGCTTAAATCTTTGCGTAGTGACTTGGTGTCGATTAATCGAGACGTGCAGTTTTCTTTTCAAGAGAGTGTAGAACCCATTTATCGGGAGTTAGTGGATCTTTTGTTACAATCATCCAAGCCCAGTCCAGAGAATTTAGTCCAGGCGCGAGAAACAATCGAAGCTCTACAGCTAGCTGAACTAGACAATTTCTTTCGCGAAGCTTGTATAGAAGCCAAACCACAGCAAATTGACCAAATCGACAACACAGCAGCAGTTATTTATCCAATTATTTTACGCGATCGCTTGGAAGTTATTTTATCGATTCCTGGAAAACCTCTTTTAAGTTACAAAACTTCTTTATCTAAAACCGATCTTGAAAACAATCTGAAACAGATGCGACAGTCCCTCAATCTTGCTTACTCCAATGAAGAACGCTTGCGTCTATATCAATATTTATATGATTGGCTGATTCGTCCTGTAGAGTCTGACTTAGCCAAGAGTGGAGTAAAAACTTTAGCATTTGTGTTAGATGGTCGTTTGCGAACTTTGCCAATGGCTGCTTTACATGATGGCAAACAGTTTCTAGTGGAAAAATATAATCTTGCTCTCTCTCCAGGGATGCAGTTATTGCAGGCGCGATCGTTCGCAGGAAACAATTTAAAAATGATGACAGCAGGATTAAGTGCAGCACGTCAAGGGTTTAAAGCTTTGCCAGGAGTCAATATGGAAGTCAAACAGATTGTCTCAGAAGTTCCCGGCCAATTTCTTTTGAATGAAAAATTTACTAGCGCCAACCTGCAAAAAGCTGTTCAATCAAAGCCTTTTTCAATTTTGCATTTAGCGACTCACGGTCAGTTTAGTAGTAGATCTGATGACACTTTTATACTAACCTGGGATAGCAAGATTAAAGTCAAAGAATTGGGCGAATTAATTAAGTCTAGAAATGAAGACGAAACTCAACCAATAGAGTTATTAGTTCTGAGCGCCTGTCAAACAGCTCAAGGAGACGATCGCGCTATCTTGGGATTGGCTGGAATAGCAGTTCATTCACGAGCACGTAGTACCTTAGCAACCCTCTGGGCTGTTAAAGATGAATCTACAGCCAAATTTATGTCAGAGTTTTATAAACATCTCAGACAGCCAGGAATTGATAAAGCGGAAGCTTTGCGTCAAGCCCAGTTAACATTTTTGCACGATGCAGATTTTTCTCATCCTTTTTATTGGGCACCATTTGTCTTAGTCGGAAATTGGTTATAACTTCAAACAGCATGGTTTTTACTTTAGGAAAAGACAAATATCAGGGATATCTCAAGTATCAGATAAAATAATGAATCGTGCCATCGCCGACTCATTTTTCATTCAAATTTCTTATAGCTAAAGTGCAGAAAAACCGGATTCACAAATTTCTTACTGAAGAAGAAAATTATCTAGCATTTCTAAATCAATTGTCAGGTAATTAAACAAGGTAAATAAATTCGGTATCTCACAAGATACTGGATTTCTGACATTTAGCATCTTCTCACAATTCAAACAAGATTACTATAGAGTTTCATAAAATTTTCTTATGTTTGAAAATTATTATTATCTATATATAGTATGTATAATAGTTATTCTTGAAATTTCTGATTTATAGTTATAATGAAGTCATCAACAGAGCGGTTAACATTATGACTAGCAAAAATGCTAACCAATATCATCGATTTATGAGTCAAGTGCCTCTCTACTTGAAATTGGATCATGATGAGGAGACGAAAGCTTCTAGGGAAAATTACACTGCCATTATTACCTTGCTAGGCAGTTTTATTCTGATGTGTGGTGCGAGCGTAATTGCTTGCACTTTCTTCCCACCTTCCAGCACACAAGACCATACCTCTACTAGTAATTTGGATATAACACCAATGCTTACACCTACCCAGGTAATAGGAAAATAAAAGGCAATTATAAAGTGCAATACCTAAGTATCCCTTGTCAGGTAAGCATTTGAAACTTGCTTTCTCATCAATTGACAGCGTTCCCAAGATAACTACAATTTGGAGTCAGTTATGAACAACACCTTATCTTTAGAATTTGAGATATTATCTACTGAAATTGCAGCACAAGCCTTTCCTGAATTTCGATTTAGCTTGACTGCTTACCAACCACAAAATCAGAAAAAAGTTTCTCTAAAGCTTCAAGGTCATAGAAATTATCCAACTAACACTTTAGTTACTGATTCCAGTGATTTTCACCAGCAAAGCACTATCTCTTTTGATTTAGATTTTTATCCTCATTCCAGATGTTTAAGCTTAGAAACACGATTTCACGACAAGAAGTACTGTTTGTTTTATCACTCTATCGGTTACTTGTTCTGGAGTATAAATAACCGGAGAGATATCACACCTCCTTCGACTTTTGAAAAAGAATTTGAGTTTATAGGAAAAAAACTTTATCCAATATTAGAGGAGTTTTTTCTGGGTTAGTTACAGTCAACTGAAGGATGAAGAAGAAGAAAACATTTGGACTTCATCTTGAATTTATTTAGTAGAGGATATCAACGCCCAGACATACATTTCATCCTTCAGAGTTTATATTTCACCTTTGCTGTTCTTTCAATATAGATATCCTAAGTGATAAAGCGTGACAATTCTGGGACAAATTAAAAGAATCTTCTGCTCAGGAAATCATATGTGCCACATTGTAAAGTGTCTCTTTACTAAAATACTTAGAACACAATCTGTGATTTATTCTTTATAAAGAGTCTTCAAAGTTTTTAATCATTTCTTCCGTTCTAAGTAAGTATAAAAGTTGCAGTATATACTTACAAAGTGCATCTTGATGGTTTGTGCAATCTGCATCTGCTACGTATACCCTTGAAACGAAAAAAACAGAATCTACCTTGTCAACAACGTCTCAGCAGTAGTGTTACTCAAGGAGAATGTAGATTATGAGGATTTTGCTAGCCGAAGATGATACTCAAATTGCTGGGTTAGTAGCAAACTTTCTTGGTGAGCAACACTATATTATTGATGTAGCTACCAATGGTGAAAAGGGCTGGGAATTTGTGAGGTCTTTTACTTATGATTTACTATTGCTGGACGTAATGTTACCAAAGCTTGATGGTATAAGTCTTTGTCAGCAATTGCGCTCTCACGGTTATCAAATGCCAATTCTCCTGTTGACTGCTCGAGATACCACGACTGATATCATTGCGGGACTAGATGCAGGCGCAGATGACTATATGGTCAAACCTTATAAAATGCAGGAGTTGTCGGCTCGTATCCGTGCTTTGTTACGCCGTGGAAATGTGGCTTTATCACCTGTACTAGAGTGGCAAAACTTGCAATTTGACCCCAGTATTTGTAAGGCAAGTTATAATAATCAGCCTCTGCATTTGACTCCAAAGGAGTACCGTTTATTAGAACTTCTCCTGAGGCGTAGGGGTTGTGTTCTGAATCGGGGTGAAATTTTAGAGAACCTTTGGTCTTTTGACGATCCGCCAGACGAAGATGCTGTTAAGGCTCTTATCAAACGTTTGAGACAGAAGCTAAAGTTAGCTGGAACGCCTGATGATTTTGTCGCCACAGCTTATGGCATGGGCTACTATCTTAAAGAGTACTCACAAGAACAGCAAGTTTACGACGGGCGAAAACCTGGTAAGCAGGTTCATACTCATAGTTCTAAGAAGACTGAGAAAAGTGTTTTCAACTGAACAGAGATTGAGTTTCATTCTATTATTGTATTAGAAAAAACTTAGGTTATTATCTAGTACAAAATAGTATGAATTAAGGAAAATATAAAATAAAGCCCCGCTCAATATAATTGAGCGGGATAAATTATTATAACTATATCATCAATTATCTTGAGTTTATCTAGAATTACATAAATGTCAAGGTGGATAAAAACTTCAGGAAATCAATAGCTCTCTCTCTCTCCTCTTACCTCTGTGTACTCTGCGTCTCTGCGGTTAAATAAATTACTTTTAAACCGCAGAGGCACAGAGAGCGCAGAGAGAGAAGATGAGGAATAGCCGCCTGAATCAAAATTTTATGAGTCACCTTGACAGGGCTGGCATTACCCACCCTACGTTTAAATAGGATTCCTATAGTACGGATTATAATTCCGTAATAAAGGACTTTTTATGCAAGACGTATTTTGTCTTTCACAACTGATAATGTCCTCAACATTGCAAAGTATTGTATTACAGATCAAATCAAGAGGTAAGTCATTTGGATCGTGACCGAAAGGCTCTTCGATTTCAGCCCCAATCTCATCAATACCAAGCAAAATCAAGCTTATAAAAGCTATTGTTGGACTGGTCCACCAATGCAAAACACCAACTATTTGCATTGGCAACAACAAGAAATAAATTGTCAGCAATATCTTGAGAACAATGGTATATATCAAGGGGGTCGGTGTTTTGAGTATACGCTCACAACCGCCTAAAATATCTACCAAGTCGTCCAGCAATTCTTGTAAAGAATTCATCTGGAAAACATTTATGTTGTTCTGCTCGTACTGACTCTGTAGAAAATCTCCAATCCAAAAAGCAATTTCTAATGGAGGATGATTGACTTCTTTCAGTTTGGAGTATTGCTTTGGTGATGTTAGCGCTGCTAGTTCATAATTTACAGCTTCTCTTCGCAAATGCAACTTCATTGCAACCGTAAAAGCAACCAGCAATCGCATTATTGCCTCTTTGTTAGCTTTATCGTTCGGTTCGTGCTCGTTAACTATAATCCAGATTCCACGAGCTAAGTTACGGACAGTATTGACTAAAGCTCCCCACAATTTACGACCTTCCCAAAATCGGTCATGTGCTGAATTAGTCCTAAAAGCTAACAACAAACTTAGAACTATATTGAAAGTCAAAATCACCTGGGGAAAAACTTTGCTTCCATCAATTGAAGTCAGGAATCCAAAATAGGATAGCAGTGATACAAAAAAACCATATCCACCACACAGGAGCACCCAAGGTAAAATTGCTCGTACAACTGAGATCTTAAGTTTAAAAATTACTTGAAGCCAGTGTAATTGTTCTCCTCTGTAGATGTGAAACTTACCTTTAAATGACCTCAACGCAGTAATTTTCTGATTCAGTTCTTTTGTTTGAGCCAGTTTACTAAACAACATTGGCTACTCCTTCAGATGTTTAAGCACTTGAACGATTTTGAATTGAGAGATTTTGGATTGAGTAAGCTTTACTAAAGCATCGATACAGTAATCTCAAAAATCCGGGTTCTTTGTAGAGACGCTTTCATTCAGCGCGTCTCTACGCTAACGAGATATCAAGCTTTGTAATCTTAGATAAATCGGTTTTTTGTGACTTTTAAAGATAAATTGTCACATCTTCACCATATTCATCTACCAAACAAGAAAGACAACGAAAGCGAAGATTTATTAATTGGTAGTAAAAAGGGTTGAAATTGCACAGGGGAGGAATGTAGAGTACAACGCGATTAAAAAGTTTGAGCTTTCGTTCAAAAGGACATTGAGCAGGAATAAGTTTGCACAAGAAGCGAGCTACTGTAGGGTTGTGAATCTCTCTGGTATCTAGCCAATTTTGGATAAATTTGATTTGATTTGTACCTAACATAATGTTCAGTGGCTCCTAAATAGTTAAAAGTGACCAGTGACCCGAAGGTCACTGAATTTAGGTCAAGGTAGTAAACGAGATTACACTGTAGGGGTTGGTACTGATTCTGCTGCTATTGACCATGCATTGCTTTCACGATTAGCTTCCAAGGCTTTATGACGATAACCGTTAGCTAATTGGACATTGACATGCACAACTGCATGGTTAAGCCCTTTAAGTGAGTAACCAGGAGTAATCAAAGGCAAACTATCAGCGTCTTCTTGGCTTCTGATTATAGAACCTGCAGGAACATATCTTCCATCGGGAATATTAACCCCCATAACTAAGGCTTTCGGTTCTATAACACAGTTACAACCAACTTCAGCACGGAAAACTAGAGCTTGCATGCCAACAAAGGTGTCAGTACCAATTTTTGCTGGGCCATGTACTTGGCTTTGGTGGGCAAGAGAAACACGTTCGCTAATATAAACACCGTAGAAATTACCATTCACTTCGACAACAGCTTCAGGTACTAACTCACCGTTTATATGAGTTTCTAAAGCATGAATGACTACGCCATCTTGAACATTCACACCATCAGCAATCCAAATAGGCTGCCCTTCATCACCACGCACAGAAGCCGCTGGGGCAACCATTACTTCCTTGCCCAAATGAACATTTCCAATAACAGCTGCTAGAGGATGTATGTAAGCTGTAACGTCAATTTCTGGTACGACTTCATTCTGGTTAAAGGTTGCGAGGATATTGGAATGGATATTGTACATCTCGGTCTCCTTTTTTTTGATCGGGCTGTTTGATTTGGAAGAATGTGTTTTTTTGAGTGACAAGCGATCGCTTCTAATTAGGGTTAGAAGATCATTAAATATCTCTTCCAAACATCTATGCATGAGTTTATAAGTTTAAAGGTAAGAAACTAGAGTTAAAAAAGTTATAAACATGAAACAATTTTTTTTTATAAATTAAATTAAATAAGCGGAAATCAGAACCCCGGTTTCTTTAAGAAACCGGGGTTCTGACACCTCAATTATTGTTAACCGAGCAGCGAGGAGTATTGGGATAAGTGCTCGACAAAATAAAGGCATTCCCAGCATGGGAACGAGGGTACTGGTCACTGGTCACTGGTCACTGGTCACTGGTCACTGGTTACTGGTCACCGGTCACTAATGAACAACACTGCCATTACTGCGCCTAACCAGGCTAGTCCAGCACAAATTATCATAACTAACCGGAAAGTATCCACAAAAGCGAGTTTGAATGCTATTTCTACAGCATTCATATTTTCTGGTACAATCCCAACAATCGGCGCTACTTGACCAAGTTGTCTTGCCTGGGATTGTAACAGCATTTGTGCAGCGTGGGAGAGGTGAATACAGGTTGTGTGCGCTTGTACTGAAAGCGAAAAATTAGACAGAGCTAGTGAACCAACGATCGCGATCGTCAAGACTCCGGCTGTGCGTGCGACTGCATTATTGATTCCCGATGCAGTTCCCGCATAGTTTTTTGCTACAGAACCCATAACAGCAGTTGTGAGTGGTGCAACTGTTATTGCCATGCCTAGCCCAAAAACCATGATACCTGGAAAGAATGTCGTCCAGTATTCTGAAGGACCCCGTGTAAGCCCAACAAATGACATTAACAGAAATCCAAGCCCAGCTAAAAAAGGGCCAATAATCAATGGCAAACGCAGACCATAACGATCTGCAAACTGACTAGCCCAAGGAGACAATCCACTGAGTAGCAGAGCAAATGGCATATCTGCCAAGCCAGCAATTGACTGACTGTAACCCTGCGCTTGTACTAAGTTGAGACACAAAAAGAAAGTACCAACACTTAATGCACCATATAAGAACAGAGTTAACAAGTTAGTACCACTGAAAGTACGCGATTTGAAAAGATGCAACGGCATCATTGGGTGAGCAGAACGAGCTTCAACTACGACATAAGCTATTAAAGCGATCGCACCGCCGCTTAATGTCAGATAAACACGCGGGTTACTCAATCCAAGGTCGTGTAGAGAGATGAAACCATATGTCAAACCCGCCAATCCAAGAGTCACAAGAATTGCACCAAGATAGTCTATTTGTACAGAAGCTTTTTCGTTGCGGCTTTCTGGAACTTTAAAGTAAAGAATTGCTAACGTAGTCATTCCTATGGGTAAGTTGATCAGAAAAACTCCTCGCCAAAATCCAGCATCTGACAGCAGGCCACCCAGCACAGGTCCCGCAACTGTTACCATTGTAGTTGCTGCCGACCACGTTCCTATCGCTTCTCCACGACGTTCTGGTTCAAAATAGGTGGTGATGATTGCAAGGCTTCCAGGAATCATCATTGCACCCCCAATACCTTGCAAAACTCGTGCTGCAATCAGAAATTTAATATTTGAGGCAAAACCACACGCCAACGAAGCCAACATAAATAGGTAGATACCGATCGCAAATACTTTTTTGCGCCCTAACTTATCACCAAGAGAACCACCTACTAAAATCAGCGCGGCGAGCATGAGTAGGTATGCGTTGATAATCCACAGGAGTTGTGGTCCGCTTGCTCCAAAGTCATTCTGCAAAGCAGGGAGAGCAACATTGAGCGCGGAGGCATCAATAAAAGCCATGCTTGAGGCAAGAATTGTTGATAATAATACCCAATGCCCTACCTTAGGTTGTACCGAACTAGGTGCATTTTCCTGCTGAACCAGGTTTGCTTCGACCATGACTGCTTGCGTTTATGTAGGGAAAATTTGAGTACATCGAGCGCTTTAACGTGTTGATATTTAAACCCTAGCCCCCGATTCCTTCCTCATTCATTCATCTCCTTCACGGTAGCGAGTGTTGAAGGAGACATCCGACTGAGCGATCGGAACAGCCAGTACTTAACCATTGTATCAACGATCACTGGGACTGTTGCTATGAACAGAGATATTGCACTGCGATTGGCTGCAACTCCCAAATGACCTGCTAAGCCTTCAAGCAGAACCTCCCATCCGTGAGGAGAGTGGAAGCCTACAAATATGTCAGTTGTCAGAATGATAGCAAACGCTTTGGCACTGTCGCTGAGACCATACACAATGTTGTCTATGAAAGATTTGAGCACAGCAATATCTTGTCGCCTAAACAACAGGACTAGAGCGAAAGCTACAAGTGCCATTATATCAGCAAAAACGTTACTAATAGCGCTATTACTCTTATGACGAAATTCTTCTCTCAGTTCTAGGGCTTTATGTTTAACTTTCTCCTCCACAACTTCTTTACTGAGCGCAGGAGCAGAATTGATCAGACTTTCCAATTTTAGTTCTTCTTCAAAGGTTTGCAGTTCTTTGAGAGCTTCCTCCTTCATTTCAGAATTTATGAAGATTTGCGTCTCTTCTCCTGCTCTAAACTTCTCTACCATCGGAAAAATTAAGAAATTTTTAGATATCTGTTGCGTCAGTATGGGAATGACAATTAACAACACCATGAGCCTCAGAGAAATAACTGTTTTTGCTCTAGACCGGCGAAATGCATTCACAACTTCTTCTTCAGATTTAGGATTCAGGTCATGTTTGACTTTATTAATCGTCTTCTTAATTGACTTTGGGAGTCCTCCTGGCTTACTTTTCTCTTCATTATCGTATGCTGGCAATTCTAAATCTTGTGAAGTTTGTTTCTTTTTCTTGCTAGAGGGGACAGATTTAACGTCAATAACATTGATAGCCGATGGATATAACTTTTGATTGACCATCGGACTGGAAGTCGTGCTAGGTGAAACCGAAGCCAATGCAGAGTTTTCCGGAGTTTGAGTCGTATATTTGGCCAAGATTCCCTCTACAAATATCAACCTCATCAAGTGATCTTGTCCGAGTTTGCCGAGACCAGATCTGCTGGAATTAAATTCTCTCATTTTTTGTTTAAGAATATCCAGATTTTCCTCGAATTCTGCTCGCGGAAACTCAATGTGACCATTATTACGAACTTTGTTACTATTGAAGTATCTATCTTCAATAAATTCAATTTTTAATGCAGCTTGATAAGCTCGATCTAGCGCTTGCTCTGGCTCTGGTGTTTGAAGGAAGCGATCTTTAAGCCAATTAGAAGACATGACAAAACTCCTGTACGCATATTTTGGTTGAATGGGCATTGGGCATTGGGCATTAGTTATTACTTCCTTCATTCCCTCACTCCCTCACTCCCTCCCTCCCTCCCCCCCCCCCCCCCCCCCCTCCCCCCCTCC